>JAILAR010000091.1 GCA_024681515.1 Eubacterium sp.
GACAAAAAATGGTCTGAATAATACCTGATTTTCAAATTGTCAGACAATTACGTGCAAAAATGAGCTCGCGAGCCCAGTATTTATGCGGGTTCTCAGAAGGTACCGTAGAAATGATTCCAGCCCGAGTAAGGGCATTGACACCCCTGTTTGCCAAAGGCTGTGCAGTTGAAGAAGTCTGCTGGAAAACTTTGCTGGAAGAGATTAACTACGCCCGATTAAGGGCATTGACGCTGACGATATCCATTCGTTACGAAATTTATTGGTCACAGAAATGATCCCAGCCCGAGTAAGGGCACTGCTGCACCGTAATGGTGTTTTTTATCCGCAACTCCTTGTGAATGCGGAACAAAGATGGTACAATATATCGTGGACTGCCATGTCGCAGTTCACGATTTTTGTTTGCGTGGGCAATGAGTCATGCAGGCCTGAAAGAACGGCTTTGTGCGAGCGCCTGGCCCACACGCTGACAAGCGGAGATAAGAGTAGAAACCATGGCGGAAGAACATGTCCTGATCGATGATATTTTGCGGAACCAGAAGGAACGGATGCTGTACCTGAAAAAGTACTATCCGTTCTTTGTGTTGCTGGAAACCAGCCTCAGCCAGTATAAGGACGGGCGGTATCAGGATCTGGACATGGGATATATCACCATGGCATTGCTCCGGTTCCTGATCCAGGAGAATCAGATGAACGGGCGGACGGTGACGTATCCGGAGGTGGAGAAGTTCCTGCGGGATGTGATCCGGAGGGATTTTGATATGGCGAAAGCACCGGACACTGCGAACGCAGGTGCATCAGCGGAAACAGAACTCGCCGATCTCATCCGTTTTCTCTTCGACAAGATCCGCAACGACGGACGTCCCTTTATCTTTCATTTTTATGACCCCGAGACCCGTACGAAGCAGCAGGGCTATGTCCGGCTGGTGGAGGGAACGGTGCAGGACGGTGAGGTGCGGTACAGCATCACTGCGGACGGCGTCGAATTCTATCTGTCCACCAAGGAGGTGCGGGACGAAAGCACCATCAGCACGGAGCAGCTGCTTCTGGAGAAAATGATCCGCACCGAGAATTTCCGTGGGGGGATCGATGTGGTGCGACGGATCAACCTGGAGGTGAGCCGGCTGCGCAAGGAACGGGAGGCCGCGGTGCATTTGCTTCGGACGGATATCCGCGCAGGAGTGAAGGCCGTCGAGACCTATATGGAAGGGATCACCAAATGGTTTGACCAGGAGAGGGAGTCCTTCCGAAAGAACAAGGCGCTGGTGGACAAGGCGGTGGCACGGTTTTCGGCCGGCAAGGACATTTCCGCGCTGGAGATTGAATTAAAGAAGACCATCGAGAGTCACCGGCTTCTCATGGAGGAGGCCGCGTCTCTTACACAGATGGCAGATGAAATGGTAGAGCGCTCCAAGGTGCGGCAGCTCCGACCTGCATTTGATTTTGTAAATGCATTTCGGCTGATGCGGGAGCAGGACGCGCCGGAGCAAATGGGGCTGGTGCTGGCGCCGCTGCTCATGCCGAGGCGCAGGAAGTCGCTTTCGGTCTTCAGTATCGATAAGCTGGTGAGCGAGGCGAAGGAAGAGGAAGCGCTGACGGAGAAGCAGGAAAAGGCCGCACCGGATCTCGGTTTTGAGTACGAGGATGAGAAACTGAGTCGGATGATCGGTGAGAATTTCGTCCGGCTGTTCCGGGAGCTGCTGGAACGGTTGGTGCGCTGGGATACGGTGACGCTTCCGGAGTTCAATGCGATCCTGGAGATCAAGTTCGGAAAGGAGATCTACCGGAACCGGGATTATTACGCGTTCCTGGTGCATCTGGCGAAGAAGGACCGGTACCGGCTGGCGGAGAGCTTTGCGGAGCCGGAGACATTTCTGGAGTCCTATGTGAGTCGGGAGTTTTCCGAGGAGGAGAAGCAGCGGTTTAAGGGTCTGACGGTGGCGGTCGCCTTCGGAGAGGAAGAAGTGGAGCTGCGGGACGATACAGGGGAGACGCAGGGAACCGTGCGGACGATGACATTTTCCCGAGAGTGATTTGAAGCGAAGCGTGAAATGTCCGTGATTGATGTGCGAAACGTAGTTCGAAATCAAGCGTGAATCGAAGAATGAAACTACATGCGGAATAAACACGTGAAATCGTATGCGAAATAATGTACTGAATGATTTACGGAATAATACGCAGAATGAATTGTAGAATGATTCGGTGAAATTATTCGGCAGAGTAACAACGAGAAGGCAGACGGTATGGAAGAAAAAACACTATCAAAGGCGATGGACATATTCAGCATGCTGATGTCTGGGGAGGAGATCGCGAAAAACCGCCCGGGCACTTCGGAGCTGTACCAGATCTATTACGCAAATGCAGAGGTGTATGAGCTTGTGACGAAGCTCCTGGCGCGGCTGAACATTTCCGTTTATGAGTATAATGAGACGCTGTTCGTGACGGCGGGGGAGGGCAACAAGGTCTTCGGATATACAAATGATGATCTGAAGCGGATCCTGGGACTTCGGCGGAACCGGGAACTGTATCTGGTGTATTTTATCATCTATCAGGCGCTGCTCTTCTTCTACACGGATTCTGCGGCGTATCAGGTGAAGGAATATGTGCGGATGGAGGAACTGCTGGAGGTGATCAGCCGTGCGGCGGAGCAGATCGTGGCAGAGAAGGACACCTTCAATCATACCGCAGAGGAGCAGGAGGGTTTTCGCTCCGTGGCTCTGCTCTGGCATGAACTGCCGCTTATGGTGAATGAAGATAAAGACAGGAACAAGGCCAGCCGCGGATCGCGGTACGGATACGTGAAGCTGACCATGAATTTCCTGCAGGGAGAGAAGCTTTTCCTGTCGGTGGACGACCGGTTCTATCCTACGGATCGGTTCCGGGCCATTGTAGAAGGATATTTTGAAGACGGAAAGGGACGGATCTACCGTCTCCTGGGAGGAACGGACGATGCCCAGTATCAATCGGATTCGGGTGAATAACGTAAAATATAATTTCGGTACGCAGGCCTATGACGATTTCGCCATGCGCCTGTACGGGCAGAACACGCTCTATGACCTGGCCAACGGCGGCGGCAAGAGCGTTCTTATGCTGCTTCTCATGCAGTGCATGATCCCGAACTGTACCCTGGATGACAAGCAGCCGCTGGAGAAACTCTTCCGCGAGAACTGCGGAAATACCACCATCCATTCGCTGATCGAGTGGAAGCTGGATCCTGCGGACGTGAAGGACGGTATGCGGTTCATGACCACGGGATTCTGCGCACGGAAGGCCAGGGACCGGGGCGAGGAAGCGGAGAGCCGCGATACCGCGTCGGTGGAGTATTTCAATTACTGCATCTTTTATCAGGAATACAATAAGTACGATCTGATGAATCTGCCTCTTTCCGAAAACGGAGAGCGCATGACCTATCAGGCACTGAAAAATTATCTGCATGACCTGTCCAGACGGGAGAACCGCATCCAGGTCTTCGTCTTTGACAGGAAGGGAGAATATCAGCGGTTCATCAGCAGATACGGGATCATCGATAGCCAGTGGGAGATCATCCGTGGGATCAACAAGACCGAGGGACACGTGCGGACGTATTTCGAAAGCAATTACCGCACCACCCGGAAGGTGGTGGAGGATCTGCTGATCGAGGAGATCATCGAGAAGGCTTATCTGGTGAAGACAGAGCAGGAGGAGCGGCAGGAGAATTCTGCGGCTGCGCTGCTGATGAGTATTCGGGAGCAGCTCCGGCAGCTGGCGGAGAAAAAACGGGATATCGCAAATTATGATCATGAGGCGGAGCTGATCCGCCTGCTCCGGGACCGGATCGAATCCTTCTCGGGACTTTATGCAGAGAGAAATGAAGTTCTCAGTGGGATCGGAGACCTGTATCTTACACTGGACGCCGCAAGGTCCACTCATGAGGCGGAGGGCGCGGCGCTGCAGCAGGCAGCGGAGGAAGCAGAGCGTCAGGCGGATGCCGGACGGGCAGCCGTGGAGGTGCTGAAGACCGCAAAGAAAGAAAAAGAACTGGAAGAACTCAGGGCCAGGGAAACCGGGCTGCGGGAAGAGGCGGAGCAGACGGAGCGCGAGCTGGAGGCCAGGGAGGCTAAGCTGAATCGCCGGCGTGCGGAGCTGGACTATCTGGATTATCAAAGAAGTCAGAAAAAACTGCAGAGCCTTCTGGCGGAGGCGGCGGAAGAGGTGCCGGAGGACATCGCACCGGTGGTGGCCGGGATCCGTGCATTTCTCTCGGAAGAGGTAAATGGTTCCAGACGTCAGGCCGAGGCGGTGGAGCGTGAGAAGGCGGAGCTGGAGCAGGAGATCGCAAAGGCGCGGAAACTCATGCAGGATGCCAGGATCGAACTGGCGGTAACGCAGCGGGAGCTGGCGGAGAAGGAAGCGGAGAGGCAGAAGGTACGGGAAGACATTTCCCGTGAGAATGCTGCGCTGGATTCCCCGTCTCTGACTCCGGTGGAAATGCGTCTTTCCGACGCGGAGAAGGAGCTGCAGGAAGCCGAGCTGAAACTGGTAACGCTGTCAAAAGAAAAAGAGAAGAAGGCAGCCTCGGAGGCGGAGGTGCTTCAGGCCCTTCGTGAGAAGGAGACGGAAGCGGCGGAGCTTACCAAACAGGCGGAGCGCTGGCGGGCGGAGGAAGAACTGCGCCGGGCCCGGGCCGTGCGCATCGCGGAGATGGAGAAGATCTATCATGCGGAGAACGCGGATCTTCGGGAGTGCATCCTGGAAAAGCTGAGCAGGGATATCAGCCGGCTGTCCGAACTGGAACGGGAGCTCATCAAAACCGAGAAGCGAATAAAGGAGATCCGGGAGGGACGGCTTCTGGAACTGTCGGAGGATGTGGCCAAGGTCATGTCCTATATTACGACGCGGCATGGCGTAACGGCTATGTTCGGTGCGGATTATCTGGCGCAGCTTGTCGCGGAGAAAAGGGAAGCTCTGCTCATCGCAAATCCGGAGCTGCCCTATGGGATCGTGGTAAGGTCCTACGGAAAGCTGGCCGAGGATGAGAATCTGAAGACTCTGGATACCGGAAGCACGGCTGTCCGGATCTATGATATCGAAGAACTGGAGACACCGACGGTGGCAGCGGAGCATTGGTTTTCCGTGCATCAGGGACGGGCATTTTTCCTGTCCGAAGACACCGGACGGAAGCTCTCGGCGATGCTTTCGGAGACCGCGGAGAATCTGCGGACAGAGCGCAGCTATCTTACGGATGCGGTGCAGACGGAGCAGGCGGATCTGGAGTTTTTGATGCGGGAGAGCGGCTCTCTGCAGACGGCTGACCCGGAGGAAGCGCTGGAAGATCTGCAGCAGGAGATCCTCTCCCTTCGGAAGGAACTGGAGTCAGCGGGGGAGGCGATCTCTGAAAATGCAAAGCAGATTCTGGAGACGGAGGCTTTGCTTGAAAAACTGACCGCACGCACCGGAGCGCTGGAACGGCTGACCGGGCTGGAAAAGCAAAATGCGGCGTTGGAGACCTCCTGCGGAGAACTACGGAAGACTGAGCAGCGTCTGCAGAAAGCCATCACCCAGGGCGGTGTGGAAGAGGATGAGAAGGAGCAGGTGCTTCGGGGGCTTGCAGAGTCTCTGCAGCAGCTGGAGATCGTGATCCACCGAACGGAGATGCTCTGGAAGGAACAGTACGAACCTTACTATAAGCCGGAGGTGGCGGCTCTTAGAGAAGCGGCCACTTTGGAAGAATTGGCGGCCCGCTTCCGTCTGTGGAAGCAGAAAATGTCCGGCGTAGAAGATAATGTCGAAAAGAGAAAGCTTCTGGAACAGACCCTGACGGAGAGTATGGAACGGCTTGCAGACAGCATCCGGGAACACGGACAGTCGTTGGAGAAACTTGCCGCCGCGGAGGCCGAAGGAAAGATTCTTCCGGGAGAGCGTTCCGGACTTGCAGGAGACGAAGCAATCCTGCAGGATACAAAAGCACTTTTGAAACAAAAAAGAGAAGCGCTGGCGGAGAGCTCTGCGGCAGTTCAGCATTTGGCGGGAAGTATCGAGTACGCCATCGAAAATATCAAGGCGGCCTATGGTTCCTACGAACCGCAGCCCATGACATCTGAAGAACTGGAACGGGCGATCCCGGAGGCGGAAGCGGCGAAGAAGGCAGCTGCTAAGCGGCTGGCAGAAGCAAGGGATGCATGGAAGGCGTTCCAGAAGCAGAGTCAGGAAAGCGAGGGGCTGTACCGGGAGGCAGGGCGTCTGGCAGAGCGGCATCGGATCGATCTTGCAAAGGCGAAGGTCCTGGATGTTCCGGTAAAGCAGATGCAGCGGGATTTCGAGGATCTGCTGCTCCGACTGGATCGCAGCGAGAAGAGTCTGGAACGGGCGAAGAGCCAGATGTTTCGGACCAAAGGGCAGGTGACACAGACGCTGATGGATCTGGGTGCGGCAACGCTGTCCGTCTCCGTACGGGATGATGCGGAGATCCCCGGTTCGAAGGAAGCGGCGGATTCGCTGGCAAAGCGGCTTACAGATATGGAGGAGCTGATCCGGCTGGAGCGGTCCCGCGTGGAGCAGGGCCTGTCCGATATGGAGAAGCTGAAAGAGAATTTTGTGGAGCAGTGCGTGGAGCGCTGCCTGGATGTGCGGACGGAGCTGGACAAGCTGCAGAACCTGTCCCAGATCCGCATGCGGGCGTACCCCGGACGAAGCGCGGTGCAGGAAGAAATGGTACAGATGATCCGCCTCTCGATCCCGTATGTCAAGGATGAGTTTCTGCGGCAGCGGATGTCGGATCATATCGATCGGATCGTGGAGGAAGCGGATTCCAGGAAGACGGAGGCGGAGCAGCATAAGTTCCTGCAGTCCGAATTGGCGCTGAAAAAGCTGTTCGGTGTGATCGTAACGGATATGAACAAGATCCGGCTTCAGCTCTACAAGCGGGAGCGGATCCGGGAGCAGAGCCGGTATCTGAAATATGAGGAAGCTGTCGGAAGTACGGGGCAGTCCCAGGGTATCTACATTCAGTTCCTGATCTCGGTGATCAATTACATTTCCGGAATGTATTCCGTGGAGGGCGGCGGGAACCGGACGAAGACGATCTTCATCGATAACCCCTTCGGTGCAGCAAAAGACATTTACATTTGGGAGCCGATCTTTGAACTACTGAAGACAAACCATGTGCAGCTCATCGTTCCTTCCCGCGGCGCAACGCCGGAGATCACGGGACGGTTCGATGTGAATTATGTGCTGGGCCAGCAGATGGCCGGCGGCAAGGCGCTGACGGTGGTTACGAATTACAGCAGTCGGACGTCGGAGGAGAATATCGAGTATCACGCACTGGAATACGAGCAGGCGACCTTCGATTTTATATAGGAACCGAAATGCCATCAGGCATTTCGGTTCCGTACGCACCCACCAACGCCGAAGGTGTTGGTGTCCGAGCGAAGCGAGGATTTGTGACCGCCATCCGAAGGCGGTCACAAAGGTAGTATGAAGGCGGGCGCAAAGGCTATACTATGGGGGAGGATGCAGTATGCATATCGTCGAGGTAAAAACCATACTGACACCACAGAACGGGATGAACATCTACCGTGGGGTGACGGATCACTGCATTGTGTCACCGGTGCGGGCGAAGACCGCGAGGGTAGAGAATCCGGAGGATGTGGAGGTGAAGCAGGATGCGGCGCGGGTGCTGGAGCATTCGCTGCGACGGAAGAGAACACGGGGTATGATCTCCGTGGGCGGGCTGTCCGATCCCTACAATCCGCTGGAGGAGAAGTTCGGGATCATGCGGGACTGCCTGCGGGTGCTGGACCGCTGTGACTTTGGGGTGTGCATCACGACACGGTACAGTCTGCTGCTCCGGGATCTGGATATTTTGAAGGAGCTTGCGCGGAAGACGAAGGTGGTGATCTGTATCCCATTTCCTACGGTGCAGACCGAACAGTTCCGCCTGATTGAGGGAGAACTTGGGATGTCGGATCGTCTGCGTCTCATTGATGAACTCTCGAAGGAGAAGATCGAGACGGTGCTTTTGCTGGATCCCATCATTCCGAAGATCAACGATACCAAGACGTCCCTTGGAATGCTCCTTCAGTTGGCAGGGGATTATCATATCCGTATGGTGGACCACCGCGATATGAAATGCCAGCTGCAGAATGGAAGCCGGGAGTATTTTTATAAAGAACTGCTTATGAGGGACAGGGATCTTGCGCTGAAACTGAGGGAGATCTACGGGGAGGAAAATGAGCTTGTCCCTGAAAATCAGAAGGACCTGCTGGCATATTTATTTGACAGTTGCAAGGCAAATGATGTAATATGCGACAGAAAAGAGATACTTACCTATTGTAGAAAGTATGAAAACAAGACGGAAGGTGAGCAGCTTTCGATAGATAGTTTTATTGGATAGTATGTCATCCTGAGCCAAAGGCGAAGGATCATGATAACATCGTATCTTAATTTACGGAATCGCAGATTCCCGGAAAGGACAAAACAATGGATTATAACAAATTAAGTCTGGAAATGCATGAACAGAATCAGGGCAAGCTGGAGGTCGTATCCAAGGTGCGGGTGGAGACCCGGGACGACCTGTCCACAGCCTATACACCGGGCGTTGCGGAGCCCTGCCGGAAGATCCATGAGAATCCGGAGGATGCGTATAAATATACCTGCAAGGCCAACACGGTAGCCGTTGTGTCGGACGGTACCGCGGTGCTGGGTCTGGGAGATATCGGCCCGCTGGCTGCGATTCCGGTCATGGAAGGCAAGTCCATCTTATTTAAGCGTTTCGGAAATGTGGATGCGTTCCCGATCTGCCTGGACACCAAGGATCCGGATGAGATCGTGGAGACGGTAAAGCGGATCGCACCGTCCTTCGGCGGTATCAATCTGGAAGACATTTCCGCACCCCGTTGTTTCGAGGTGGAGCGCCGTCTGAAGGAAGAACTGGATATCCCGGTATTCCACGATGACCAGCATGGAACGGCCGTGGTCGTTTGCGCAGGTCTGATCAATGCCTTCAAGCTGACCGGACGGAAATGGGAGGACTGCAGTGCAGTCATCAGCGGTGCGGGCGCCGCAGGCATCTCCATTTGCAAGCTGATGCAGCGCTTCGGTATCGGAAATGTAGTGCTGGTTTGCTCCAAGGGTGCTCTTTGCCCGGGTGAGCCGTTCATGAATCCGGCTCAGGCTGAGATGGCAGAGATCACCAATAAGAATAAGGAACGCGGAAGTCTGGCGGACGTGATGAAGGGCAAGGACATCTTCATCGGCGTATCCGCTCCGAATATCGTAACCGCGGAAATGATCAGCACCATGGCAGAGAACCCGCTGGTATTCGCCATGGCAAATCCGATCCCGGAGATCATGCCGGACGAAGCAAAGAAGGGCGGCGCCCGGATTATTGCTACCGGACGTTCTGATTTCCCGAACCAGATCAATAACGTGCTGGTATTCCCGGGAATCTTCCGCGGAGCTCTGGATGCACGCGCAACGTCCATCACAGAGTCCATGAAGGAAGCAGCTGCACGTGCCATCGCGGCAGTGATTCCAGAGGAGGAGATCACACCGGAGTATATCATTCCGGATGCCTTTAATGATCAGGTGGCTAAGGTGGTTGCCAAGGCCGTAGCGGATGAAGCGGTACGCGCGGGCGTGACACGGTAGTTTACATACCATTTGGGGATTACATGAGACAAAACCGGAAGCATCGGAACATGGGGATAAGATGCAGATGTGGAGGCGATACATTTGTCTTACGTAGAATATGAAAAAGCGAAGAAACTCGGTGAGAAAGCCGTCAAGGAAGCCAAGCAGGAAGGAAAGTCCCCGAATCCTGCCGTTCTTGATGAGGTGCTTGACGGCGTTCGGATCCGGGGTGAGGTGAATCTCGGTCTGGTGACGATCCCCCTGGATCGGATCATCGGAACCGCAACGGCCGGCCGGGCGAATTCCTTTGCGTGCAATTTCATGCCGATCCTGGAAAAGGACACGGAATTTGCCGTGAAATGGTCGGCGCTTTGTGATGCCCATATGGAAGAGGGAATCCATGACCCCCTCAAGGTTTACGAATATCTGAACTATTACTATGTGCTGGAGGGCAACAAGCGCGCCAGCGTTCTTAAATATTTCGATGCGGTGAATGTCCCCGCGCTGGTGACCCGGAAGATCCCTGTGAAAAGTGATGATCCGGAGATCCGGATCTACTACGAATTCATGGATTTCAATCGGAAGACCGGAGTGAATTTTATCTGGTTTTCCAAGGAAGGAAACTTCCACCGTCTGCTGGAGGATACCGGAACCGACATGTCCGCTCCGGAGCTGACCTGGACGGATGAGCAGGTACAGAACCTGACCTCCGCTTATTATAAGTTTTCCAAGGCCTTTGAAGAGAAGGGCGGAAAGAAGCTGGAGAACATCACCACCGGCGATGCCTTTCTGCGGCTGATCCAGGTGTACGAATATGAGACCGTTCTGAACATGACCATTGCGGACATTAAGACCGCGGCGGCCAAGATGTGGGAAGAGTTTCTGATGATGAATCAGGGACAGGAGGTCACGGTAACGCTGGATCCTCCGGAGACGAAGAAGACCCTGCTGGCCAGGGTGCTCCGACCGGAGCCCTCGGAGGAGAAGCCGCTGAACGTGGCATTTATCTTCGATCGGGATCCTTCCAGTTCGGACTGGCTGTATGCCCATGAGCTGGGCCGTAATCATATTAAAGAGGTGTTCGGAAATAAGGTTTCTACCTTAAAGATCACCTCGGCGGACACGGAAGAGAAGACGGTTCAGGCCATGGAGGAGCTGATCCGGACGGAGGGAACGGAGGTGATCTTCACCACCACCTCGCAGATGATCGATGCCAGCCTGAAGGTGGCAGTGGAGCATCCGAATGTCCATATCCTGAACTGTTCCCTGAATACCAGTCATCGCTACATCCGGACCTATTATGCGCGTCTCTACGAGGCAAAGCTGCTGTCCGGCATGCTTGCCGGGATCATGACGAAGAACAATCGCATCGGTTATCTTGCGGATTATCCGATCTACGGTGTCATCGCAAATATCAATGCCTTCGCCATCGGTGCACGGATGGTGAATCCGGAGGTGGAGGTCCGGCTGGAATGGACCACCCTGAAAGATGACATTTCCAAAGAAGCGATCTATCAGAATTTCTATAAAGAAGGCGTGGATTATGTGTCCGATCAGGACATGATCACGCCGCGGCATGCGTCCCGAAAGTTCGGTATGTATAAGCTGACGGACCTGCAGCCGGTGAATGTGGCCATGCCCGTGGTGAACTGGGGCGTACTCTATGAGCGGATCATTAAAATGATCATCGACGGGGCCTGGGAGAAGACGGATGCGCCGGCGGATGACAAGGCCATCAATTACTGGTGGGGCTTATCCTCCGGGGTGATCGACGTGATCCTGTCGGAGAAGACACCGGCGGCCACAAAAAGGCTCATTGAACTGATGAAGAAGTCCATCATGGATGAGCGGTTTGCACCTTTCTCCGGTATCCTTCTGGACCAGAGCGGCGTGCAGCGATGTGCGGCGGGGCAGACGCTGACGGCAGAGGAGATCATGAAGATGGACTGGCTGCTGGACTGCGTGGTGGGAGAGATCCCTGTGGTGGATTCTCTGAAGGAGAAGGCTCGAAATATCGTT
The DNA here is from genome assembly GCA_024681515.1 of Eubacterium sp. Classification (GTDB taxonomy): domain Bacteria; phylum Bacillota; class Clostridia; order Lachnospirales; family Lachnospiraceae; genus Eubacterium_Q. Next base: position 11,626 of record JAILAR010000091.1, read on the forward strand.
GAATTAAAGGGTGTACGGAAAGATGAAGCTGAGGATCCTGGCGATCGCTGACGAAGAATCCAAGTACTATTGGGACTACTTCGAGAAAACTAAATTAGAGGGGATCGATCTCATCATTTCCTGCGGAGACCTGGCACCGCAGTACCTGTCCTTTTTGGCGACCTACGCCAAGGTGCCGGTGCTGTATGTGCACGGAAACCACGATGCCTGCTATGATGACACGCCGCCGGACGGCTGCGTGTGCATTGATGACAGGATCTTTGTGTACCGCGGCGTGCGGATCCTGGGACTGGGCGGCAGCATGAAGTACAACTACGGACCGTACCAGTATTCGGATGCGGAAATGCGGCGGCGGATCCTGAAGCTGAAACTGAAGCTTCGGAGGAGTCGCGGTTTTGATATCCTGGTGTCGCATTCGCCGGCGCTGGGGATCAATGACGGGGATGATATTCCCCATCGGGGATTTCTCGGACTGACGGAGCTGATCATCGATTACAATCCGAAGCTGTTCCTGCACGGACATGTGCATTTGAATTACGGACGGCATATCAAACGGGAGGAGAAGTATCTGGATACCCGGGTGATCAATGCGTTTGAACGGTATGTTTTTGAGGAGGAATTTTCGGACGATGCCGTGCGGAAGGGGATCTTCGGGCGAAAACCGGCGGATCCTGCAGAGGGTTCCGGCAAGAAAATGGGAAGGCGCGAGCGCCGCATCAGACGAAAGGAACAAAAGCAAAAGACGATCCAGAAGGTGCTGGAGCGCAGAGAGGCCAAGGATGCGGCAGAGCGGGAGGCCGTGATGCAGGCGGCCAGAAAGAACTCGCAGGAGGAATAGGATGTTTAGCAGTGATGAAATGAAAGACCTGGTGAATAAGTATGTGGAGTTCTGCGCGGATGCAGGCCAGATCGATCAGCGCCTGTATTCCCAATACGATGTAAAGCGCGGACTCCGTGATTCCAACGGTAAAGGCGTCCTTACGGGACTGACGGAGATCTCGGATGTGAACGGCTTCCGGATCGAGAACGGAGAGCGCGTTCCCATCGAGGGCGAGCTTTACTATCAGGGCTACAATATCATGGATCTGGTGCGGGGGTTCCACGATACGAAGCATGGATTCGAAGAGACCACATTTCTGCTTCTCTTCGGAGAGCTGCCGACACAGGACCAGCTGGAAGAATTCATGACGGTGATGGGACAGATGCGGCCGCTTCCGGAGAATTTCAACCGGGACGTGATCATGAAGGCACCCAGCCGTAATATTATGAATGTACTGCAGCGCTGCGTGCTGACACTGTACTCCTATGATGAGGATCCGGATTCCATCGATATCCGTCATATCCTCGTACAGTCTCTCAGTCTGATCGCACGGTTCCCGGTGATCGCGGCATACGGCTATCAGAGTTACCGGCATAAATTCCTGGATTCCAGTCTGGTGGTGCACCGTCCGAAGGCAGAGCTGTCCACGGCGGAGAATATCCTCCGGCTGCTCCGGCCGGATCCGAAGTATACGGAACTGGAGGCCAAGGTACTGGACATCTGCCTGGTACTGCATGCGGAGCACGGCGGCGGAAATAACTCAACATTCACGACCCACGTTATCACATCGACAGGTACGGATACCTACTCGACGGTGGCAGGATCTCTCGGCTCCCTGAAGGGACCCCGGCATGGTGGTGCGAACCTGAAGGTACAGCAGATGTTTGCGGATCTGAAAGCAAACATTTCCGACTGGGAAAATGAAAAAGAGCTCCGTGCATATCTGCAGGGGCTGCTGAATAAAGAAGGCTTCGATCATTCCGGCCTGATCTACGGTATCGGACATGCGGTGTATACCATTTCCGATCCGAGAGCCGTGATCCTGAAGGAATATGCCCGTGCGCTCTCGGTGGAAGAGGGCTTCGAGAAGGAGTTTGCACTGTATGACCGGGTGGAACGGATCGCGAAGGAACTCATCATGAAGAACCGGGATATGAAGAAGCCGGTCTGCGCAAACGTTGATTTCTACAGTGGCCTCGTGTATACTATGCTACGGATTCCTATGGAATTCTTCACGCCGCTGTTCGCCATCGCCCGGATCTCCGGCTGGTGCGCACATCGGATCGAAGAGATCGTCAACAACGGCAAGATCGTTCGTCCCGCATACAAATATGTGGGTATGCATAAAGCGTATGTTCCGATGGAAGAGAGGATCTGGGACGAAGAAACCTAGGTTTCTATTCGCGGGTATGTCAGCGATGATTCAGCTGCATGTTTACATGCGTAGCTGAATCATCGCTGACATACTCTGCGAAGCAGAGACCGCTGAGGACCGCCTCAGCCGTGAGCAGCGCAGCTGCGGCTTACGCGCGGAGCGCGGAAGGGCTGTGGCCGGGACGAAGCGAGCGAATAGAAACCGGATAATACATGTTTCACAAAGGAGTGTGAAGGAATGGGTCTGATTGTAAAGGATTTGTTTAAGAAGTATGGGGAGAAAGTGGTCGTAGACCATGTCTCTTTCGAGTTGCCTCAGCCCGGCGTATATGCGCTGCTGGGTAGTAACGGTGCCGGTAAGAGTACCACGATCCGGATGACACTCGGTATGCTGGAGAAGACCGGCGGTGAGGTTACCTGGAACGGAGGACCGCTCAATTTCGATACCTGCAACATCGGGTATCTGGCAGAGGAGCGTGGTCTCTATCCGAAATACTCTCTGATGGATCAGATTAAATATTTTGGTGAGCTCCGCGGGGTTACGGGAAAAACCCTGACGGATCGTATCGCTTACTGGGCAGAGCGTCTGAAGGTAGAGGAGTACCTCTATCCGGAGAAGGCTGCGGAGCTGCTGGCAAAGGAGCAGCCGCAGTATCAGGAAGAAACAAACGCAAGAAAGTCAGCATTTTCGGCAAAGAAGAAAAAAGCGAAGCCGAAGACGGCAGACCAGCTGTCCAAGGGTAATCAGCAGAAGATTCAGTTCCTGATCGCGCTTCTGTCCGATCCGGAGCTGATCGTTCTTGACGAGCCCTTCTCCGGACTGGATCCGGTAAATGCGGATATCCTGAAGGAGGTTGTCCGGGAAGAGATCGCAAAGGGAAAATATATCATCATGTCCAGTCACCAGATGGAGGTCGTGGAGGAGTTCTGTACGGACATCACGATCCTGCATCGTTCCAAGGTAGTGCTGTCCGGAAATCTGAACGAGATCAAGAAGGGCTTCGGCCGTGTGAACCTGGGATTGAAGGTGGAGCGGGATGTGTCTGACGAGATCAAGGCGGTGGGCGCTGAGATCCTGTCCGAGAAAGAGCATGAGTACCGGATCCGAGTGACCGGTGATGAGCAGGCAAATCAGCTCCTGAAAAACCTCGTTGCAAAGAATATTCCCGTGGTCAAGTTCGATCTCTCTGAGCTGACGCTTCATGAGATCTTTGTAAGAGAGGTAGGTGACGAAGCAAGTGAAGAGCGGAAGTAGAGAAAATATCTACAGCCTGAAGGGGTTTGGTCACGTCTTCCGTTTTACCTTCCTTCAGACGCTGAAGAACAAGGGCTTCCTGGTCAGTGCGATCATGATGATCCTGATGATGACGTTCATGAGACCTCTCATGTATTATATGGGTAAAGGCGGCGCGAATGCGGCTCAGTCTCTGGGAGATACCCTCTCAAACATTGAGGCTGAGAAGATGTACATTTTAAATGAGACCGATATCGAAATGAGTCGGATCGACATCGCTTCGGAAGACGCAAAACCGAAGGAGGGTACGCTGAATCCGGACAAGGTCGTTCTCTATGGAAAGAGCGAAGCAAACGCTGACGAGCTTCTGGGAAAACTCGGTGCGAAGGAAATCCTGGTTGTGATCCGGCCCTCTGCAACGGGGTATGACGTGAATGCGGTGATCGCGGATACTTCGGATATTCAGATCAAGAGCATGGACCATGCCGTAAATTACACCAGAGGCATTTTCGAATCTGCGCGGAAGAAGCAGATGAAGCTGGATGATCAGGCGCTGAAGTCCATCAATTCCGGTATTACAAAGGGCGGCGTCCTTACCGTAGCTGAGTATGCAGATGAGAAGACACATACCATGTCCAAGGCAGAGCTTTCCGGTATCGCCTTCGGATTCTCCATGCTCATCATGCTTGTCGCTACTTTGGCGGGAAGTTTTGTTATCACCTCCGTCAATGAGGAAAAGCAGTCCAAGCTGGCAGAATCGCTGTTGGTCAGCGTTCGGCCCATGGCACTTCTGATGGGCAAGGTCGTGGGAATGCTCAGCTTTGTAACGGCGACCGTTATTCTGGGTGTCATCGGATCTATAACCATGGATGCGGTGATGAAGAATGTGATGCATATTGATATGTCTTCCATAAATACGCAGGGGCAGTTCAATCTTGCAATCTTCACAAGTTACGGAGCTGTCGGTTTCGTGTTATTCTTTGCGGAGCTGATCATCACGCTGCTGTCCTTCGGCGTATTTGCCGGGGTACTGGGCTCTGCCTGCAGTAAGACGGAGGATCAGCAGAGCGCTACGGGTATCCTGACTATGCTGGTTATGGTGGCTTACATGGTATCCATCATGGGCGCGGCTCAGGAGACACTGATCCCGAAGGCTGCACTCATTCCGCCGGTTTCCTATATCATGGCACCGGTTGCCTATGTCAGCGGCCGGATCGGAGTCGGTGAACTTCTGGGCTCCATTGCGATCCAGATCGCACTCCTGATAGGTATGGTGATCCTGGCGGCAAAGACCTATCGGAATCTGCTGCTCATGGATGCCAGCAAGCCGAAGCTTGCGACCATCTTCCAGGCAGCGAAGGGTTAGAGGGGGTGATCAGTGATGTTTAAGAATTTCGGAAAAGTATTTAAGTTCACCTTCCACAATCAGGTAGCTCCTGCGAGCTACAAGGTTCTGACCTTTGTGATTGGCATCCTTCTGTTCCTGATCCCTGCGGGAATTCTGGTCCTGCTGTCCATGAACGCAAATAACGATAAGGACAAGAAACTGGAGTCCTGCGGTGCGGAGAAGATCTATGTGGCGAATACCGTGGCCGAGGGAACGGATTTTAATATCCTGAAAAGCATTCAGGGTGAAGGCTATGATAAGATCGAATATGTGACGGTTCCTTCCGTGGATGACGCACTTGAGAAGATCAAGGCGGCCGGAGAAACCAAATCCTTTGTACTCTCGGTGACCAAGGATTCTGAGAATGCGATCACGGCGGATATCGTTCTGCCGGATGGGTCTGAGATAAAAGCGGACCAGGCGAAGCATTTCTATGATGCCATCAACAGCCAGACGGAAATGATGTTTGTCATCACGGCGCGGGGAATCTCCCTGGCGGATATGGCGGAGGTTGCCAAACAGACCAATACGGATCTCTTCAATGTATCCGGTTTCCAGAAGGGCGAGAGCCTTCTTGCGGATTCGAAGATCGCGGAAGAGCAGAACAATCAGAAGATGCTGGACGGCTTCAGCGTGATCATCACCATGATGGTCTGCATGATCATGTACTTTGTGGTTATGGCCTATGGCGCAAGCATTACGAAAAACATCGTTATGGAGAAGTCTTCCAAGCTGATGGATACCATGCTGATCTCCGTAAAGCCGGAGGCGATGATCTTCGGAAAGCTGCTGGGCGTTCTGTCTGCAGGACTTCTGCAGTTCTTCTTCTGGATCGCCATGCTGGCGGGCGGCGTCTATGCAGGCGTGGTGCTTTCGGACAAGTTCTTCCCGGGCGCAAATGCACCGGTCATCACCTTCCTGAAGAGCTTCGGAAGCCTGAACCTGTTCAAACCGGGTCCGGTGATCCTGGCGGTTATCGTTCTGATCTTCGGTATCTTGCTCTATGCATCCCTGGCAGCATTTGCCGGTGCGATCTCCAGCACACAGGAGCAGGCGGCAAGTAATCAGGGTATCTTCCTTCTGGTACTGATCGCTGCGTACTTTATCGTAATGATCAAGGCACTGGATCCTGCAAATACACCGCTTTGGATCCATCTGTGTCCGTTCACGGGAGCCCTGACCCTGCCGGCGGCGCTGGTTCTGGGTACGCTGAACTGGGGTACGGCCATCGGCGGCGTGGCTGCGGTCGTGGTACTGGCACTTCTGCTGGTATACTTCGCGGGGATGGTTTACAAGGCGATGGCACTGTATAAGGGACAGCATCTGTCACCGAAGAAGATCTTCAAAATTATGACGAATAAATAAAACCAACGCATTCGCTGTATCACGGTTGTCGCATTCCCTCTCGCGAGTCGTCTCACGATTTGAGTCGCGGAGAGGGAACGGACAACCGTTCTTTATACAGTGAATGCACATACCGATGCATGTTATTTCGTGTTATAAAATCACTTTTGATCTATATGGAGAGGAACCGAATCATGTGGATAGCTGATGGTTGGAAAGATTATGAGGTCCTGGATTGTTCGGCAGGAGAAAAACTGGAACGATGGGGCGACTATACCCTTCTGAGGCCGGATCCGCAGGTGATCTGGACTACGGAGAAGAAGATCCCTCAGTGGAAGAGCCTGAATGGACACTACCACCGCAGTAAGTCCGGTGGGGGAGAGTGGGAGTTTCATGATCTTCCGAAGGAGTGGACCATCCAATATCCGCTCATCCGAAGCGGAGCGAAGAATCCGGAAGGGAAAACGCTTACATTTCATCTGAAGCCCTTCGCTTTTAAACATACCGGCCTTTTCCCGGAGCAGGCGGTGAACTGGAGCTGGTTTTATCCCCTCATAAAAAAAGCGACCGATGCGGGCCGTAAGGTGCGGGTACTGAATCTGTTTGCCTATACCGGAGGCGCCACTGTCGCGGCGGCAGCGGCCGGGGCCGAGGTGACGCATGTGGATGCGTCCAAGGGTATGGTGACCTGGGCAAAGGAAAATGCGGTGTCCAGTGGTTTGGGAGAGGCACCCATTCGCTGGCTGGTGGATGACTGCATGAAGTTTGTGGAGCGAGAGCTGCGCCGGGGGAAGAGTTATGATGCCATCATCATGGATCCTCCGTCCTATGGCAGAGGGCCGAAGGGGGAACTCTGGAAGCTGGAGGATCTGGTGTATGTGCTGCTGCAGAGAAGCGGAGAGCTCCTTTCCGAAAAGCCGCTGTTCTTCCTGATCAATTCCTATACCACCGGCCTGCAGCCTGCTGTACTGTCTTATATGCTGCATACGGCAGTTCTGGAACCCTGGCGGGAGCGGACGGGAAAAGATGCGGCAGGAGATATGAGTGAGGTTACCGCAGATGAGATCGGCCTTCCGGTTTCTTCAAATGGCTTAGTGCTTCCCTGCGGAGCCAGCGGAAGGATCTGCTTTCCTGAATGAGGTGCCCGGTCATATATGAAACGGGTGTGATCACATACAAAAAAAGACGCCGTCAATGGCGTCTTTTTTGTGGGTAAGTTTAATTCTTGTATGCATCGCAGGGATTCGGGTAGAGCCGATATAACGGACGTACCGACCCAGGACCGTTTCCGCGGCCGTTAAAGTTCTTATCTCCGATCCATACTTCCGGTGTGTAATTTTCACAATTGATGCAAAGCATCCAGCACTCCGCCTGTCCGTAGACAAGCTTTTTCTTAAATCTGAATTCGATAGACTGTTCGGAAAAACCGTTGAATTTAAGCTTCTGGTTTTTCTTATAGGTTTCGCCCTTTGCCGAATCATGAAGCAGACAGGACAGGAATTCGTCTGTGTACTGCATGGCGAGCTTGTTATTGTTATCAAGTGTGCATTTGAACAATGCGTTCTGCCATTCCGTTCCGCCGTAATTGTAGTTTGCGCCGCGTGCCCAGGAGATGCAGGCTATGTGATACTTCTTGTTGGTTGTTTTGTCAAAGAGGACATTATAACCGTTTTCGGTTACTTCCGTATAAGCAACATCTCTCGACTTCTTGTTGGCAACGAACGCCCAACCATCCTGCGCGTCATCGCTTCCGGTGGTGCACGCCATCTCGGCGGCTTTGAAGATCACCTCGGCATTTGCGATATCGACGGCTTTTCTGGACTTGTCGATGTATCGGATCAGTGCAGGAGCGATCGCTGCGGCCAGGATCGCCATGATCGCGATAACAATGATCAGTTCAATGAGTGAAAAACCTTTGTCATTGCGTTTCTTTTTTGTTTTCTCACGAATGACGGCCTGTGTCCAGAAGGCCATCATGTTCTCTCTCTTCTTTTTCTTATTATTCATATGCCCACCTCGCATTTCACACAGAATTCGAAGATTTTTGAATTGATTTTGAATTAATATCTTGAATTAATCTTGAATTCCGGATATGCTCCATTGACGGCAGTTCCTGTGCCATGCAACATATATTAGTAGAAATATTTTACCATGACATCTATTGATTTGCAATAAATACTATGAACAAAATGTAAACATGTGTTAAAGTTCTGTGAACAGACCGCGGCGAGAACGCCTGCCTGACCGTGTATGGAACCGATTGATCCGGGATTATCCTATTATATGATGATCTGAAAATTTGAAATGGGGCTGAAAAATAATAAAATGAAAAAAATGCTTGCATTTCGAAAATGTCTTTGTTATAATAGCCGTTGCTGTGACGTTGATAGCGTGGAAGCGGAGGTTGCTGTGCATCGCATAGGCTTTGCTTAGGCTTTGCTTAGGCTTTGCATAGGTTATTTCGTGGAGCGAATGTCAAGTTCAGAGAAACTGGCGACAAGTCACTGTACCAGAAACCATCCGGCATCTGCCGGAGATGACGTGTGAGAGTGCCGAAAGGGCGCAGATTCACGCGTTTGTCTATGATCGGTACGCGACACACCCGGCAACGTGGAACGCATATGAATCCTCTTGCGGAACATGAACGGGGTGAAGCAGCCTATATGTAGATCGAACGCGATACACACGGGAACGTTGTACAGTCACCGCTTGTCGTACTATTTACAAAAGTGCGAAAAGGAGGCGGCTTTTTTTATGGCAAATCAGGTAATGAGAATCACACTCAAGGCTTATGATCACAAGCTGATCGATCAGGCGGCAAAATCCATCATTGACGCGGTTAAGAACACCGGTGTTAAGGTGAGCGGACCGGTTCCGATGCCGACCAAGGTTGAGAAGATAACGATCCTTCGGGCTGTTCACAAGTATAAGGATTCCAGAGAGCAGTTCGAGCAGAGAACTCACAAGAGACTCATCGATATCATTGCACCGAATACGAAGACCATTGAGGCACTTCAGAAGACAGATGTATCTGCCGGTGTATACATTGATATGAAGATGAAGTAAGATCGCGCAGTGCGAGCACAAATGCAGTTCAGCCAGTCATTTCCTTAAAAAAGAGGATTCAGGAAAGGCGCTGCTGAATGATGCGATTTAGTATGATTGGGATTCCCAATCCGCTGTAAATTCTATTAGGAGGAAGAAACAATGAAAAAGGCGATTCTCGCTGAGAAGATCGGTATGACTCAGGTCTTCAACGATGACGGTGTTCTGACACCGGTTACGGTTCTGAAGGCAGGACCGTGTGAAGTATTACAGGTTAAGACGGTAGAAAATGATGGTTACGAAGCCGTTCAGGTCGGATTCAAGGACGTGAAGGAAAAAGTAACCGGCAAGGACGGATCAGGAAAGAAAGTGATCAGAAATCCGCATGGTGCAACGAAGGCAGAGGCTGGCCACGCTAAGAAGTGGGCAAAGACAACTCCGAAGCAGTTCGTTAAGGAGTTCCGTTTTGAGAACGCTGCTGAGTATGTTGCAGGAGAGAGCGTTATCAAGGTTGACATCTTCGCAGAGGGCGACAAGATCGATGTAACCGCTCGTTCCAAAGGTAAGGGATATGCCGGCGGCATCAAGCGCCACGGCCTGAAGTCCGGTCCTTCCGGACACGGTTCCAAGTATCACCGCCATGCAGGTTCCAACGGTTCCGCAACTACACCGGGCCGCGTTATGAAGGGCAAGAAGATGGCCGGACACGCAGGCTGCGAGCAGGTGACCGTACAGAACCTGGAGATCGTTAAGATAGATGCAGAGAATGATGTGATCCTTGTGAAGGGCGCGGTTCCGGGCCCGAAGAAGTCACTCGTGATCGTTGCAGAGTCTGTAAAGGCCAGATAATCACGATTAAGGAGGATTCGAAAATGGCAACATTAGCAGTATACAACACCGACGGCAAAGAGGTTGATAAGATCGACCTGTCCGATAACATTTTCGGTGTGGAAATAAATGAGACACTGGTTCACAAGGCAGTTGTTACCTACCTTGCAAACAATCGTCAGGGTACACAGAGTGCACTGACCCGTGCAGAAGTATCCGGCGGCGGAAAGAAGCCCTGGAGACAGAAGGGTACAGGTCATGCACGTCAGGGTTCGACCCGTTCCCCGCAGTGGACCGGCGGTGGCGTGGTATTCGCACCGAAGCCGAGAGACTATTCCAAGAAGATGAACAAGCGTGAGCGTCAGATCGCTCTGTTCTCTGCACTGACCTCCAAGGTTCAGGATGAGAAGATGATCGTAGTTGACGAGCTCAGCATGGATGTACCGAAGACGGCTGCATTTGCAGAGATTTTGAAGAACCTGAAAGCAGAGAGTGCACTGGTAGTTACAAAGGATAAGAACGACAATGTGGTTCTGTCCGCACGGAACATCCCGGACGTTGCAACCACCATCAGCACATCCATCAATGTGTATGATATCCTGAAGTATGATTCTCTGATCATCACGAAGGATGCTGCACAGGCGATCGAGGAGGTGTACGCATAATGGCAGATTTAAAGTACTATGATGTGATCAAGAGACCGGTTCTTACTGAGAAGAGTATGAACGCTATGAGCGAGAAGAAATATGCATTCCTCGTTCATCCGGATGCGACAAAGAATCAGATCGCTGACGCAGTAGAGAAGATGTTCGAAGGAACAAAGGTGGCAAAGGTCAACACCGTAAACTACGATGGCAAGACCAAGCGCCGTGGCAACACCTTCGGCAAGACCGCGAAGACTAAGAAGGCATATGTTCAGCTGACCGCTGAGAGTGCTGACATCGAGCTTTTCGAGGGTCTGTAAAATCATCAGATGACTAGATAGTCGAAAGGAGAATTAAAATGGGTATCAAAACATACACCCCATATACACCTTCCAGAAGAAATATGACGGGTCTGGACTTTGATGTGATCACCACCGATCAGCCGGAGAAGTCGCTTCTGGTTTCCAAGAAGAAGACGGCAGGCCGCAACAACCAGGGCAAGATCACTGTTCGCCATCATGGTGGCGGAAACCGTCAGAAATACAGAATCATCGATTTCAAGAGAAATAAAGATGATATCCCGGCAAAGGTTCTTACCATCGAGTACGATCCGAACCGGACAGCAAATATCGCACTGATCTGCTATGCAGACGGTACAAAGACTTATATCCTTGCACCCGCAGGTCTCAAGGTTGGAGATTCCCTGATGAACGGTGAGAACGCTGATGTACGTGTAGGCAACTGCCTGCCGCTGACAGCGATCCCGGTCGGTACAGAGATCCACAACATCGAGCTTGTACCGGGTAAGGGCGGTCAGCTGGTTCGTTCCGCAGGTAATGCAGCACAGCTGATGGCAAAAGAAGGAAAGTATGCGATCCTTCGTCTTCCTTCCGGCGAGATGCGTATGGTACCGATCATTTGCCGCGCAACGGTAGGTACCGTAGGAAACATCGAGCATGGACTTGTGAACATCGGTAAGGCAGGCCGGAAGCGCCATATGGGCATCCGTCCGACAGTCCGCGGTTCTGTTATGAACCCGAATGACCATCCGCATGGTGGTGGTGAGGGTCGTGCGCCGATCGGCCGCAGCGGTCCGTCTACTCCGTGGGGTAAGCCGGCTCTGGGTCTGAAGACCAGAAAGAAGAACGCAAAGTCCAGTAAGCTGATCATCAGAACCAGATCAGGAAAGAACGTTAAGTAAGGAGGAAGAACATGGCTCGTTCATTAAAAAAAGGACCGTTTGCAGATGCAAGCTTATTAAAGAAGGTTGATGAGCTGAACAAGAAGGACGCTCATGAGGTCATTCGTACATGGTCTCGCCGTTCTACGATTTTCCCCTCATTTGTAGGACACACAATTGCGGTTTATGACGGAAGAAAGCATGTTCCGGTATATGTAACCGAGGATATGGTCGGCCATAAGCTGGGTGAGTTCGTAGCAACCAGAACCTACCGTGGACACGGCAAGGACGAGAAGAAGAAGAAATAAGGAGGAACCGAAAGATGGCAAAGGGACATAGATCTCAGGTCAAGAGACAGAGAAATGAGAACAAAGATACAAGACCGTCCGCTAAGGTTTCCTACGCACGTGTTTCCGTAACGAAGGCTTGCTTCGTTTTGGATGCGATCCGTGGAAAGGACGTAGATACCGCACTTGGTATTCTTGCATATAATAACCGTTATGCTTCCGCAGTGATCTATAAGCTGCTCCAGTCCGCTGTTGCAAACGCTGAGAACAACAACGGCCTGAAGAGAGAAAAGCTCTATGTTGCAGAGTGCTTCGCTAACAAGGGACCGACCATGAAGCGGATCCACCCGAGAGCACAGGGCAGAGCTTACAGGATCGAGAAGAGAACCAGCCACATCACCGTAGTGCTGGACGAGAGATAGGAGGGAAAGCATGGGACAGAAAGTTAATCCGCACGGTTTAAGAGTCGGTATCATCAAGGACTGGGAGTCCAAGTGGTATGCAGATGCAAAGAATGAGGAGTTTTCAAACAATCTTGTAGAGGACTACAACATCCGTAAGTTCCTGAAGAGAAATAAGGACCTTAAGGACGCAAGCATCTCCAAGATCGATATTGAGAGAACCCGCGACCGCATTAAGGTTGGCATTTACACTGCTAAGCCGGCAGTTACCATCGGCAAGGGCGGTGCTGAAGTAGAGAAGATCAAGGCTGCACTTCAGAAGCTGGTTGCCAAGGGACGTAAGGTAGATATCAAGGTATACGAGATCAAGCGTCCGGATCTGGATGCACAGCTGGTAGCTGAAAATATTGCCCGTCAGCTGGAGAATCGTATCGGTTTCCGTCGTGCTATGAAGTCCTGCATGCAGCGGACCATGAAGTCCGGTGCACTTGGCATCAAGACCTCCGTATCCGGTCGTCTGGGTGGTGCAGATATGGCTCGTAAGGAGACCTACAGCGAGGGTACCATTCCGCTTCAGACTCTGCGTGCAGATATTGACTACGGATTTGCAGAGGCAGATACCACATATGGTAAGGTTGGCGTAAAGACATGGATCTACCATGGTGAAGTACTTCCTGCCAAGGGAAAAAAGGAAGGGAGCGATAGATAATTATGTTAATGCCGAAGAGAGTAAAACATCGTAAGCAGTTCAGAGGATCCATGGCCGGTAAGGCCCTTCGCGGCAACACCATCACCGATGGTGAATTCGGTATCGTTGCCACAGAGCCGGCATGGGTAAAATCCAATCAGATCGAGGCAGCCCGTGTTGCGATCAACCGTTACCTTCGCCGTGAAGGTAAGGTATGGATCAAGATCTTCCCGGACAAGCCTGTAACCGCAAAGCCGGCTGAAACCCGAATGGGTTCCGGAAAGGGCTCCCTGGAGTACTGGGTAGCAGTTGTTAAGCCGGGCCGCGTAATGTTCGAGGTAGGAAATGTATCAGAGGAGAAGGCACGTGAGGCTCTCCGTCTTGCTACACACAAGCTTCCTTTGAAGTGTAAGATCGTTTCAAAGGCTGACCTGGAAGGAGGTAGCGCAAGTGAAAACTAAGGATTATGTTAAGGACCTTAAGACAAAGTCCATCGAGGAACTGACAGGCGATCTGGAGGCTGCAAAGAAGGAACTCTTCAATCTGAAGTTCCAGAACGCTACAAATCAGCTGGAGAACACAGGACGCATTACCATGGTTCGTAAGAACATCGCCCGGATCCAGACCGTGATCACCGAGAAGAAGAATGCGTAAGGAGACCGAAAGGAGAGATAAATCATGGAGAGAAATCTTAGAAAAACACGTGTAGGTCTCGTGACCAGCGATAAGATGGACAAGACGATCGTCGTATCCATCGTGGATAACGTAAAGCACCCGCTGTACAAGAAGATCGTAAAGCGTACTTACAAGCTGAAAGCGCATGACGAGGAGAATTCTGCAAAGCGTGGTGACCGCGTAAAGGTTATGGAGACAAGACCTCTGTCCAAGGACAAGAGATGGAGACTCGTCGAGATCATCGAGAGAGCGAAATAATTAAGGAGGCAAAAGAACTATGGTACAGCAGGAAACAAGACTTCGTGTTGCTGATAACACCGGCGCAAAAGAGCTTCTTTGCATCCGCGTTCTCGGCGGCTCAGTCAGAAGATATGCAAATATCGGCGACATCATCGTGGCTTCTGTTAAAGACGCAACACCCGGCGGTGTTGTTAAGAAAGGTGATGTTGTCAAGGCAGTGGTTGTTCGTACAAAGAAGGGCGCACGCCGTAAGGACGGATCCTATATCCGCTTCGATGAGAATGCCGCAGTCATCATCAAGGATGATCTGAATCCGCGTGGAACCCGTATTTTTGGACCGGTAGCAAGAGAGTTGAGAGATAAGAAGTTTATGAAGATCATCTCCCTCGCACCGGAAGTACTGTAAGGAGGTAGCTACCGTGGCAGCATCGAAAATCAAGAAAGATGACATGGTACGTGTCATCGCCGGTAAGGATAAAGGCAAAGAAGGCAAGGTAATCTCCGTTGATCCGAAGAACCACAAGGTTCTTGTAGAAGGCATCAACAAGGTCTACAAGCACAGTAAGCCGAGCGCAGCTAACCAGCAGGGTGGCATCATTGAGAAGGAAGCACCGCTTGACATTTCCAATGTCATGTATCTCTACAAGGGTCAGACCGTAAGAGTCGGCTTCCAGGGCGCAAAGAAAGACAAAGTCCGGGTTGCACATGTAAATGGCAAGACCGAGACCATTGATTAATCCGGGGAAGGAGGCTTACAGCATTGAGTAGATTAAGAGATACATATGAAAGTGATATTAAAGTAGCTATGATCAAGAAGTTCGGATACAAGAACGTAATGCAGGTTCCGAAGCTCGAGAAGATCGTCCTGAACATGGGCGTCGGCGATGCACGCGAGAATGCAAAGGTTCTTGAGTCCGCAGTCAAAGACATGACTGAGATCTCCGGACAGAAGCCGGTTATCACAAAGGCTAAGAAGTCCGTAGCAAACTTCAAACTCCGTGAAGGCATGTCCATCGGATGTAAGGTAACACTTCGTGGCGAGCGCATGTATGAGTTCGCTGATCGTCTGATCAACCTGGCTCTGCCGCGCGTTCGTGACTTCCGCGGCGTCAGCGCAGATTCTTTCGACGGAAGAGGAAACTATGCTCTGGGTATCAAGGAGCAGATCATCTTCCCGGAGATCGAGTACGATAAGGTTGACAAGGTTCGTGGTATGGATGTTATCTTCGTAACCACAGCTCGTACCGATGAGGAAGCGAGAGAGTTACTGAGACTGTTCGGTATGCCGTTTAGAAAGTAAGGAGGAATATCATGGCAAAGACTGCAATGAAGATTAAGCAGCAGAGAAAGCAGAAGTTCTCCACCAGAGAGTATACACGTTGCAAGATCTGCGGCCGTCCGCATGCGTACCTCAGAAAATACGGAATCTGCAGAATCTGCTTCCGTGAGTTGGCGTACAAGGGCGAGATCCCGGGCGTGAAGAAATCCAGCTGGTAGAATGAAAGGAGGACAAAAAAGTGGCAATTAGTGATCCGATCGCGGATATGCTTACAAGAATCCGCAATGCAAATACAGCAAAGCATGACACCGTAGATATCCCTTCTTCCAAGATGAAGAAGGCTATCGCTGACATCCTTCTTTCCGAGGGATATGTAAAGTCCGTTGAGATCGTAAACGACGGCAAGTTTGATGTGATCCGCATCACACTGAAGTATGGAAAGGATAAGAACGACAAGGTCCTCTCCGGACTTCGCCGGATCTCCAAGCCGGGTCTTCGGATCTACGCCGACACAGAGAACCTTCCCAAGGTACTCGGCGGCTTCGGAACAGCCATCATTTCCACCAACAAGGGTGTGATCACCGATAAGGAAGCACGTAAGCTGAATGTCGGCGGTGAAGTACTGGCGTTCATCTGGTAAGCATCTGGTAAGATATCGATCTATAGAATTAAATGGAGGTAAAGGCAAATGTCACGTATCGGAAAAATGCCTATCGCTATTCCTGCAGGCGTAACTGTAGATATAGCAGAAAATAATAAGGTGACGGTAAAGGGACCGAAGGGCGAGCTGTCCAGACAGCTGGCACCGGAGATGGAGCTTAAGATCGAGAACGACGAGCTGACTGTCAGCCGTCCGAACGATCTGAAGAGAAATAAGTCTCTGCACGGTCTCACAAGAACACTTATTCACAACATGGTTGTCGGTGTTACCGAGGGATACAAGAAGACCCTGGAAGTCAACGGTGTTGGTTACAGAGCAGCAAAGCAGGGCAAGAAGCTCACTCTGAATCTGGGTTATTCCCATCCGGTAGAGATGGAAGATCCGGAAGGTCTTACAACCGAAGTACAGGACAACAAGATCATCGTCAGCGGTATCGACAAGGAGAAGGTTGGCCAGTATGCAGCAGAGATCCGCGAGAAGCGTGCTCCGGAACCGTACAAGGGCAAGGGTATCAAGTATGATTACGAGGTAATCCGCCGCAAGGTTGGTAAGACCGGTAAGAAATAAAGGAGTGTGAATAAGATGATAAATAAAGAATCCAGAAGTGAAGTTCGTGCAAAGAAGCATCTGAAGATTCGCAACCGGTTCAGCGGCACGGCTGAGCGTCCGAGACTTGCTGTTTTCAGAAGCAACAATCATATGTACGCTCAGGTAATCGATGACTCCGAAGGAAAGACCCTTGTTGCAGCCTCCACACTGGAGAAGGCTGTAAAGTCAGAACTGGAGAAGACAAATGACGTAGATGCAGCAGCTTATGTCGGCAAGGTGATCGCAGAGCGTGCGATCGCAGCAGGCATCAAGGAAGTAGTATTCGACCGTGGCGGTTTCATCTATCAGGGTAAGATCAAGGCTTTGGCAGACGCTGCAAGAGAAGCCGGTCTCGAATTCTAATAAGGAGGAACGAACGCAATGAAGAAGATCGACGCAAGTCAGTTAGAATTAGTCGACAGCGTAGTACAGATCCGCCGTGTCACCAAGGTAGTTAAGGGTGGTCGTAACATGCGTCTGGCAGCGCTTGTCGTAGTCGGAGACCGCAACGGACACGTAGGTGTCGGCGTTGGTAAGGCAGCCGAGATTCCGGAAGCGATCCGGAAGGCAAAGGAAGATGCGATCAAGAACCTGGTTGAGGTTCCGATCAATGAGGCAGGAAGTATCCCCTACGGATACACCGGTGAGTTCGGAAGTGCTACCGTACTTCTGAAGTCTGCTCCGGAAGGTACCGGTATCATCGCAGGTGGTCCGGCTCGTTCCGTACTGGATCTTGCAGGTTACCGCAACATCCGTACCAAGTCTCTGGGCTCCAACAACAAGAGAAATGTCGTTCTTGCCACACTGAACGGTCTGAAGGCAATCCAGGATCCGAGCGAGATCGCAAAGCGCCGCGGTAAGTCCGTAGAAGAGATTCTTGGCTAGGAGGGTTTGAAAGATGGCAGATATGTTGAAAGTAACGCTGGTAAAGTCACCGATCGGTGCACTTCCGAAGCATAGAAGAACCGTGGAAGCTCTTGGCCTGACCAAGCTTCACAAGACGGTAGAACTCCCGAACAATGCTGCAACCAAGGGCATGATCAGCCAGGTTGGTTACATGCTGAAGGTTGAGGAAGCGTAAGCAAAGCAGATTCGATTAAGATCGATTATAGCGATTCGAACGCGATCGCAGCAGCAGCTGCGATCCGGATCGCGATCATTAGAAGGAGGATACATCATGGATTTATCAAATCTTGCACCTGCAGAGGGCGCGGTAAGCCGTGACGATTTCCGCCGTGGCCGTGGCCATGGTTCCGGAAACGGAAAGACTGCAGGTAAAGGACATAAAGGACAGAAGGCACGTTCCGGAGCACCGAGACCGGGCTTCGAAGGTGGCCAGATGCCGCTGTACCGCCGTCTGCCGAAGAGAGGTTTCACTTGCAGAAATCACAAAGAGATCGTTGCACTGAACCTGGATGTTCTGAATCGTTTCGAGGATGGCGCAGAGGTAACGGTTGAGTCTCTGGTAGAAGCAGGCATCGTTAAGAATCCGTGCGACGGAGTAAAGATTTTAGGAAATGGAGAGTTGACAAAGAAGCTCACTGTTAAGGTCAACGCAGCAAGCGCTGCAGCGATCGAAAAGATTGAAGCTCTTGGCGGAAAAGTAGAGGTGAAGTAAATGTTCAAAACCTTGAAAAACGCATTGAAGGTTAAGGAGATCCGAAACGGTCTCCTCTTCACCTTCTTTGTCCTCATCATTGTACGACTCGGCTCCTGGATCCCGGCACCCGGGATCGATACCTCGAAGCTGGGCGTGATCAACGGTAGCCTGGGCGAGACGGCTTCGGAGATCCTGAACACCCTGACCGGTGGTTCCATCTCCCGTATGACGATCTTTGCTCTTTCGGTTACCCCGTACATCACCGCATCCATCATCATGCAGCTGCTGACCATCGCCATTCCGGCGCTGGAAGAGATGCAGAAGGACGGCGATGATGGACGTAAGAAGATCACAGCCATCACACGTATCGTTTCCATCGCACTGGCTATCGTGGAAAGCCTTGGTCTGACCATCGGCTTCGGACGTGCCGGTATCCTGAAGGAATACAATGCATTTAACGTGATCGTGGTAGTGATCGCACTGACCACCGGTAGTGCACTGGTTATGTGGCTGGGTGAGCGGATCAGTGAGAGAGGTGTCGGAAACGGTATCTCCATCATCCTGCTTATCAACATCATTTCCAGAATCCCCGGTGATATGAAGAGCCTTTGGGAAATGTTTGTCAGCGGCAAGGACGTGGTTCACATGACCTTCGCCATCGTGATCATCCTTGCGGTGATCCTGGCAACCACGGTTCTCACGGTCATCCTGAATGACTCGGAGCGCCGCATCCCTGTAACCTATGCACAGAAGACCGCAGGCCGTCAGCGCGTAGCCGGCGGAAGATCCTCGCACATTCCGTTAAAGGTCAATACTGGTAACGTTATGCCGATCATCTTCGCTTCCACGCTGATGTCCATCCCCAACGTCATCATCAACCTGTTCAGTATCAAGGTTGAGAGCACGGTGGGCAACCGGATCCTGGAGGGTCTGAACTCCAACTACTGGTTCCGGTCCGGATATCCCTGGGCATACATCGGACTTGGCGTATATATCCTGCTGGTTATCTTCTTCGCTTATTTCTACACCTCGATCTCCTTCAACCCGATGGAGATCTCGCAGAACCTGAAGAAGGGCGGCGGATTTATCCCCGGTATCCGTCCGGGCAAGCCGACACAGGATTATCTGAATTCTATCCTGAATTACATTGTCATCATCGGTGCCTTTGGTCTGATGCTGGTAGCACTGATCCCAATCTTCTTCAACGGAAGATTCGGTGCAAATGTATCCTTCGGTGGTACATCCCTGATTATTATCGTCGGTGTTATCATCGAGACCATCAAGCAGATCGAGTCCAAGATGGTAGTACGGAATTACTCAGGATTCCTCAGCTGATAGAATTTGGGTATGATCAGATTCAGATTTGAATAATGATTCTTCGCTCCGTCTTGTGTGTCAGAGCCTTTGGCCGGCACCCTGACCGGGGCGAAGGATTTTGTGGTTTCAAGAGATTATTGAAAAACAGAAGGGAGTAGCAGCTATGAAGATTATCATGTTGGGAGCACCCGGTGCCGGCAAGGGCACACAGGCAAAAATGATCGCAGCAAAGTATGAGATCCCGCACATTTCCACAGGCGATATCTTCCGTGCAAACATTAAGAACGGAACAGAGCTGGGTAAGAAGGCGAAGGAATACATGGACAAGGGCGCGCTGGTTCCGGATGAGCTGGTTGTTGACCTGATCATGGACCGGTTTGCACAGGATGACTGCAAGAACGGCTACGTTCTGGACGGTTTTCCGCGTACCATTCCTCAGGCAGAGGCACTGGATGCTGCGCTGGCAAAGAACGGCGAGACCGTAGATTATGCGATCAATGTAGATGTTCCGGATGAGAACATCGTCAATCGTATGGGCGGCCGTCGGGCATGCGTAGGCTGCGGTGCAACCTATCATATCAAGTATAACGCTCCGAAGGTTGAGGGTATCTGTGATACCTGCGGCGCTGAGCTGATCCTTCGTGACGATGACAAGCCGGAGACCGTGCTGAACCGCCTGAATGTATATCATGAGCAGACACAGCCGCTCATTGATTACTATGAGAAGGCAGGTATCGTACGGAATGTAGACGGTACCGTAGATATGAAGGATGTGTTCGATGCGATCGTTGCGATCCTGGAAGGCTGATCGCCCGGGAAGCGGAATCATACGAACTGTAACCGGAAAAGATGCGCGACGAGATAATACACGAAGCGCGTAACCGAGAAGTGAGGAAAAGTTAGGAGAAGTTAGGAATATGTCAAAAGCAGATGAGATTGAGTGCGAAGGCGTTGTTATAGAGAAACTGCCGAACGCAATGTTCACCGTAGAGCTTGAGAACGGACACCAGATCCTGGCCGTGATCAGCGGCAAGCTGAGAATGAATTACATTAAGATCCTTCCCGGTGACAAGGTTACGGTTGTTCTTTCTCCCTATGATCTGTCCAAGGGGCGGATCACCTGGCGTGCGAAGTAGACGCGAACTACAAGCACTGCGGGGATTCGCACATAAAGCGCCGAGTGAGCTTGCTCACAGAGGTGCTGTAATGCGCGAATCCACATAGCGCGCCAGCGCGATCCCGAGGATACGAAGCATCCGAGGGACGCAGTGCGTAAAAAATAAAAAAAGCTTGCATTTTAGAATATAAAATGATAAGATTGTGGATTGCAGAGACTTTTCGATAGAGGTGGCCTTCGGGGCACCTCTGTCGGATTGTATAATTGATCATCATGAAGCACGGACTCGCAGCAGTACAGTAAGGCATAAGATCAGAGAATACGTGCGGAATGATGATCCTACGGAGCGCCGGAAGGCGCGAAGTATGGAATACAGCAGAAAGGAGAGCATTTTAATGAAGGTTCGTGCATCAGTAAAACCGATTTGCGACAAGTGCAAAGTCATTAAAAGAAAAGGCAGAATCCTGATCATCTGCGAAAACCCCAAGCATAAGCAGCGTCAGGGGTAACAAATCCTTCTTAATCTTTTAAAGAAGGGAAACTTATTCATGGGTTGTCAGACAACCCGAAAGCGGCTGAAAAACAGAGCACTTTTAACAGGAAAAAGTGCGACGGGCACACGAGTTTCGTCATACCTCGTGATGCTACATGTGGATGCGTACATTCATGGGTATACCATTTCACCTCCTGCGTCCATACAGGAGTTACCCGGGTGATGTGCCGAGAGTTTTAATAATTTATCGGAGGTAAAAAAAATGGCTCGTATTTCAGGTGTGGATTTACCGAGAGAGAAGCGCATCGAGGTCGGACTGACCTACATTTACGGTATCGGTCTTTCGACTTCCAAGAAGGTTCTTGCAAGCGCTGACGTAAATCCGGACACAAGAGTTCGTGATCTGACGGATGATGAAGTTCGCCGGATCAGCGATGTAGTGAATGAGACAGTAATGGTAGAAGGTGACCTTCGCAGAGAGACTGCTCTGAACATCAAGCGTCTCCAGGAGATCGGTTGCTATCGTGGAATCCGTCACAGGAAGGGACTTCCGGTACGTGGACAGAACACCAAGAACAACGCACGTACACGTAAGGGACCGAGAAAGACGGTAGCAAATAAGAAGAAGTAATAATGGAGGATAACGTTCATGGCTAGTGCTAAGACGACGAAAAAGGTAACCAAAAAGCGTAACAGAAAGATCGTTGAACATGGACAGGCTCATATTCAGTCTTCTTTCAATAACACGATCGTAACTCTGACAGACGAACAGGGAAATGCTCTGTCCTGGGCAAGCGCAGGCGGACTTGGATTCAGAGGATCCAAGAAGTCTACACCGTATGCTGCAGGTATGGCAGCTGAGACCGCTGCAAAGAATGCAGCACCCTATGGTCTGAAGATGATAGATGTTTTTGTCAAGGGCCCCGGTTCGGGACGTGAGGCAGCAATCCGTACTCTGGGTGAGACCTGCGGTCTGAAGGTTCTGTCCATTAAGGATGTAACCCCGGTTCCGCATAACGGATGCCGTCCGCCGAAGAGAAGAAGAGTCTGATTAGGAGGTACAGAATACTATGGCTATTAATAAGACACCGATCCTTAAAAGATGTCGTTCTCTGGAACTGGAGCCGGCATTCCTGGGTGTAAATAAGAAGTCCAAGCGTAAGAGCCTGCATATGTCTCGTAAGAAGAGTGAGTATGCACTGCAGCTTCGTGAGAAGCAGAAGGCAAAGTTCATCTATGGTGTACAGGAGAAGCCGTTCCGCAACATGTATGAGAAGGCTGAGCGTATGCCGGGTCTGGTTGGTACCAACCTGATGACACTGCTGGAGCTTCGTCTGGACAATATCATTTTCCGTATGGGCTGGGCACGCACACGTCGTGAGGCTCGTCAGGTTGTGTCTCATCGTCACGTCCTGGTAAACGGAAAGATCGTTAACATCCCGTCCTACAAGGTAGAACCGGGCGATGTGATCGAGATCAAAGAGAAGAGCAAAGGGCTTCAGAGATTCAAAGATATCGTAGAAGCTAACGGCGGGATCGCTGTTCCGGCATGGATGGAGGCTAGTTCTGAGACTCTGTCCGGTAAGATCCTGGAGAAGCCGATCCGTGAGCAGATCGATGTGCCTGTAAATGAGACTCTTATCGTCGAGTTGTATTCCAAGTAATATTCTGTGAAATATTTCGGGATATACTTCGAAAATACTTCGAAAATATCCCGGAAATATTTCAGATATTATTTCATGTAATATTCCAAGTCGGATTCCCGCGACAATGACTGATGAAGAGGAATCCAAAAATATAGGAAAAGGTAAATGCAGAGACCGCAGATTGCGGTTCATTCGACGCATAAGGAGGAGTAGCGCATGTTTGAATTTGAAAAGCCGAGAATTGAGATCGAGGAGACCTCCGAGGACAACAGATACGGTAGATTTGTTGTCGAGCCGCTTGAGAGAGGCTATGGAACTACGCTGGGTAATTCCCTGCGCAGGATCATGCTGTCTTCCCTTCCGGGTACAGCGGTCAGCTTCGTGAAGATCAAGAATGTGCTGCATGAGTTCAGTTCGATTCCGGGAGTTAAGGAAGATGTAACTGAGATCATCATGAACATCAAGGAACTCCATATCAAAAACAATTCCAGTAGCCCGGAGCCGAAGACCGCATATATCGAGGCTTCCGGAAACTGTGTGGTTACTGCTGCGGATATCAAGCTGGACAGTGATCTTGAGATCCTGAATCCGGAACTGGTGATCGCAAACCTGAGCGGTCCGGATGCACATCTGGACATGGAACTCACCATCCGCAACGGCAGAGGCTATGTAAGCGCTGATAAGAATAAGGAAACCGAGGCGGCTATCGATATGATCGCCGTAGATTCCATCTTCACACCGATTGAGCGTGTGAACATGACGGTGGAGAATACACGTGTCGGCCAGATCACGGATTATGACAAGCTGACATTGGATGTATACACCAACGGAACCCTGGCACCGGATGAGGCAGTCAGCCTTGCGGCAAAGGTTCTGTCAGAGCATCTGGCTCTCTTTATCGATCTGTCCGAGTCTGCACAGCAGATGGATGTCATGGTTGAAAAAGAGGATGACGACAAGGATCGTGCGATCGTTATGTCCATCGATGAGCTGGAACTGTCCGTACGTTCTTACAACTGTCTGAAGCGTGCGGGTATCAACACCGTTAAGGAACTGTGTGCAAAGACTCCGGAAGATATGATGAAGGTTCGGAATCTCGGACGCAAGTCTCTTGATGAGGTGCTTAACAAGCTGAAGGAAATGGGACTCTCTCTGAACAGCGGAGAAGAGTAAAACTATCACCGCCTAAGCGGAAGGCTCAGTACGCAAGGCGAAGACCCGTGTCACGGGTAAGGAGGATTAAAAAATGGCAATGTACAGAAAGCTCGGAAAGAAGAGCGACCAGAGAAAAGCTTTACTTCGCAACCAGGTAACACAGCTGCTTTATCACGGAAAGATCCGTACGACCGAGGCAAGAGCTAAGGAAGTTCGCAAGATCGCAGAGAAGCTGATCACCATGGCAGTGAAGGAGAAGGATAACTTCGACGAGGTTGAGGTGACCGCTAAGGTTGCACGTAAGGACAAGGACGGCAAGCGCGAGAAGCACGTGGTTGACGGCAAGAAGGTAACTCTTTACGATGAAGTTAAGAAGACCGTAAAGAAGGATCAGCCCAGCAGACTGCATGCACGTCGTGAGATGCTGAAGGTTCTGTATCCGGTTGTTGAGATCCCGACAGAAGCTGCAGGCAAGAAGAAGGCTATCAAGAAGGTAGATCTTCCGGATAAGCTTTTCAGCGAGTATGGCGTAAAGTATGCAGGCCGCAACGGTGGTTACACCAGAATCGTAAAGATCGGCCAGCGTAAGGGTGACGGAGCTATGGAGGTTATCCTGGAGCTCGTATAATCCGAATATCTAAATATTTGCTTTGAAAAGGCATGGGCAGTATCAAACGACTGCCCATGCCTTCTTTGCGCTATAATGATCCATGCCGCACGGGATTTCTGATTTCGTGCCTTGCAACGTTTATACAGTTCGTGCGCCCTGCGATGATGTGCAGTGGTAGCCTTGAGGGTGTACGAAAACGTGGAAATATGGTATGATTTATATATCGCTGTGCTCTGTGCAGCATAACACGATGAAACAAAGTTTTGGTGGCGGCAGAATGGGATTGGATATCAGGATCAAGGACTTACAACTGCATCATGTGCCGGGAAGTCGGATCAACGCGCAGTTTCGTGCGGGGGAGATCGTCGGGATCGCAGGCGCAAACGGAGCCGGGAAGAGTGAACTGCTCCGGATGATCGCAGGAATCCTGCGCCCGAAGTCCATGGGTGAGATCCTGATCGACGGGCTGGATCCGTTCCATGGCAGGGATCTGGAGAAGCTGCACCGGAGGATCGGATTTGCGCAGCAGTCTCCGAAGGATACGATGGTCTTCTCTCGGATGATCCAGGATGCTCCCTTCGGACCGGAAAATCAGGCAACGCCGCCGGAGGTGATCCGAAAACGCTGGGAAGGATTAAAAGAGCGGCTTATGACCGGGATCCCGGAAGACCAGCCTTTTGAAACGCTCAGCGGCGGACAGCAGCAGAAAGCGGCGCTGGTATCCGTGCTGATGCTCAGATCCAAAATCCTTTTGCTGGATGAACCGACATCCATGCTGGGCAGGAGGGAAGGTCGGGAGGTTGAGAAACTCCTTCTGAAGCTGGCAAAGCGAAGCGAGCAGACGGTACTGCTGGTATCCCATGATCCGGAGATCCTGAGGCAGGCAGACCGTGTCTTTCTGCTGACGGACGGAGAACTTATGCAGCTCCATAAGAGCGAAGTGGAGGCGGCGCTTTCACATATCAGATCCGAAAAACCTAAATCCGGCGCAGATGCGCAGGCGACGGGAGGATCGGGAGAGAGCGGTGGCTCAGGTAAAACCACGATCGCAAATCCACTGGATCAGTTTATATATGAGACCCAGAGCAGCCCGCGGGTATTATCTGCTCCGACGGAAACGCTGACTGCAAATCCATCGGTTCGCTGGGTCATGATGAAGAGACCGGACCTGGCAACTCCGCTCATCGTTCTCAAGGATGTCAGTGTACGGTTTGGGAAAAAAAACGTGGTGGAGCATTTCTCTGCGGCGGTATGCCCCGGAGGATACTATGAGCTGACCGGAGGGATCGGATCCGGAAAGAGCACGTTATGTAAACTGATGAACGGGACGCTTTTTGCAAAATCCGGAGAGGTCACGGTGGGCGGTGTGCGTCTGCCCATGGCAGGACAGAAACGAAAATCCGCCTTCGGACTGTTCGGAAAGAAAATGCCGGGGCTGGGCGAGGTACGGAGATTTGCCGGCTATGCGATGCAGAGTCCGGAGGACCAGTTGTTTGAGACCTCGGTCATATTTGATGTGATGTACGGTCCGCTGAGGGCGGGCCGGGCCGCCATGGAGGCGCGGCAGGATGCGGAATCTGCGCTGAGAGAGCTGGAAGTTCCGGAGGCATTGTGGGACCGCAGGCCGGAGCATTTGTCTGCGGGAGAGCAGCGGCGGGTGGCCATCGCAGGGATCCTGGCGATGCAGCCTCAGGTTCTGATCCTGGACGAACCCTATGCCGGGCTGGATACACAGGGGTGCCGGATCATTGATAAACTGATTTCGGATTATGTAAACCAGGGGCGCGCCGTGGTCATGACGCGGCATGTTTGAGTCGCGTGGGTGAGAGGCACATGAGTGAAACATGTGAGGGAATCGCATGAGAGAATCGCATGAGAGAATCGCATGAGAGAATCATATGTGAGTTTTATTTGGAAACATATATGGTATTATGATCGATATTTACCGGAACTCATAGTAAATATGAGTTTTTGACAGGGAAAACTATGGAACGGGATATTACCTTGGGGCAGTACATGCGGGGAGAAGGGCTTCTCCGTCGGCTGGATCCGCGATGCAAATTATATATGATCCTTGTGTACGTGATCCTGACGCTGCTTTCCGGACACCCTCTGGCCCTGGGACTGGGTACTCTGGCACTGATCGCGGCCTGGGGAATGTCGGGGCTTCCGCTTCTTACGATCCTGTGGTCCGCCCATGGCGTTTTGATCATGTTGGTGATCTCGGAGCTTTTCAGTCTGATCTGGATGCCGGTGGATGCGGTGCTTCTGAGCTTTTGGCGGCTGTCGCTGATCATCCTGATGTCCGTGATCTTCTCTAAAACAACGGAGCCCAGAGACATCCTGGACGGCCTCAGAGACGGCTTTCCCATCGGGGAAGGTGCTGCCATGTCCCTGGCCATCGCACTGGACTTCCTGCCGCGTCTGGGCCGGGAAATGGAGCGCCTGAAGGTGGCTGCGGCCTCCCGTGGGGCGCTGTATGATGAGGGGACGATCTTTGCCCGTGCGAAGCAGACGATCCCGCTTCTTGTCCCACTGTTCCGCAGCACGCTGAGATCCGCCGGAGGACTGGCGGATGCTATGGATCTCCGTGGTTATAATGCGGGCGTGAAACGCACGCGCATGGTGCCGCTGAAGTATCATAAGAGAGATTATGCGGCGCTGCTGATCATACTGGCGTATACGGTGGTGATCGTAATGCTCCGGATCGTATTATGACGGTGACCGACTGTGAGGAATCCGGATTGTATTATGGCGACTCTGAGAAATCCAAAATCGAAGCGTCTGCCATAACCTGACATTGCATATTGAACTATCAGGAAGATGACTACATGAAACGAGTTATGTTAACCGTTGCTTATGACGGAACCAATTACTGCGGCTGGCAGCTGCAGCCCAACGGAATCACCATAGAGGAGGTGCTGAACCGGGAGCTGTCCTCCCTGCTGGGAGAGGAGATCCGGGTGATCGGCGCCAGCCGGACGGATTCCGGGGTGCATGCTCTGGGAAATGCGGCAGTTTTCGATACGGAGACCCGTATTCCGGCGGAGAAGCTGTCCTTTGCCATGAATACGCGCCTGCCGGAGGATATCCGGATCGTGGGCTCCAGAGAAGTTCCGGCGGATTTTCATCCGCGGCACTGCAACTCCGAGAAGACCTATGAATACCGGATCTGGAACGATACCTTTGCAAATCCGACGGTGCGTCTGTATACGAAGTTCTGTTATTACAGGCTGGATATCGAGCAGATGAGGAAGGCGGCAGGGTATCTGGTGGGAACCCATGATTTTGCCAGCTTCTGCTCTGCGGGAAGCCAGGCGACTACCACCGTGCGGACCATCACCGGCATTACGGTAGGGCGCGACCCGGAGGAGCCCAGGATGGTGCGGATCCGTGTGCTGGGGACAGGGTTTCTGTACAACATGGTCAGGATCATTTCCGGAACGCTGATGGAGATCGGTATGGGACAGCGGGAACCGGAGGATATGAAGCGGATCCTGGAAGCCTGCGACCGCAGTCAGGCCGGGACCACCGCAGAACCCCAGGG
>JAILAR010000093.1 GCA_024681515.1 Eubacterium sp.
GGCCTTTGTTCGGTTTCAGCCTATATACCTTTAAGATTTTACACTATCAAGGAAATCTAAGTAATATAGATCCAATTTGTGATAGAAACCGCATATCTTAACTTGTCAATGAACTATATACAAATATATTATATCGAACAAGAGTTCGATTGTCAACCATGAATCATAATATAGCCTTGATAGATTATAATTAAAGCACGGACTCGAATCGGAATCAAAGGCATATGATCGACAGGCACGTGCGAAGTATGGAATAGCGAGGAACCTGAATTATGACGGACAGGATCAAGGATCATTCAAAAGAAATATCCACGATCAGGAAGGCTGCCTGCCAAAAGGTTGAGCGCGGTGGGGAGGTTCTGGTCGTAAATGAAGATGTGGTCTGCGAGCATGAACTGGAGATTTCCGTAAATGGCATGCCGGCGTTTCGTCTGACCTGTACCCCGGAGCATTTGAAGGAACTTGTGCTGGGGCGTCTGCTTACCGCGGGGCTGATCCGAGGCCTGGAGGATGTGGAGCACCTCTTTATCTGCGGAGAAGGAAATATCGCGGAGGTGCGTCTGCGGGAAGGCATTCAGATGCAGGATTTTTCGGGATCCGAACCAACTTGCTGCACGGGGAACCGGCAGTATCTTCAGGGAAATGAAAAGCTTCGCGAGGAACCTTTTTCTGCGGCAGTTCCCGAGCCGGAAGTGATCTTCCGGATGGCGGAGCATTTCCGGAAGGACAGTGCACTGCATAAGATCACGGGAGGGACCCACAGCTGTTATGTCCGGTTCGGAGACGGAAGGATCCTGTCTTTTGAGGATATCGGAAGGCACAATGCGCTGGATAAGGCGGTGGGAGCTCTGCTGCTGGAGGAAGAGGATCCGCTTGCGGCCATGCTGTATACTTCCGGTCGTGTGCCGGCGGACATGGTCGAGAAGGCGATCCGGGCTGGAATTCCGATCCTGATATCCAAGTCGGTTCCGACAGACCGGGGGATCCTTCTCGCAAAGGAGTACGGGCTGACGCTGATTTGTCGCGCTAGGGAAGACTCCTACTGGATCACAACGCGATGAAGAGCGATAATTTATGGAGCACGCCTCAGTGCGAAGTATGGAATAACAATTAGGCACAAACGGCTACAAAATAGCATGAACGGATCGGTATGAGCCGCTGCGGGCGTTGCCCGCAGCGGTTTTTTATGCTAAACTGAAAACGTATATGCCCTGATGAAGGATAGTTTGATTTTACGGATATCCGGAGCATGGTTTCGGCAGATATTCAGGATGGATTTCGGGTAGTC
This sequence comes from Eubacterium sp., assembly GCA_024681515.1. Classification (GTDB taxonomy): domain Bacteria; phylum Bacillota; class Clostridia; order Lachnospirales; family Lachnospiraceae; genus Eubacterium_Q. Next base: position 1,289 of record JAILAR010000093.1, read on the forward strand.
TATGGGCATATGTGTCGCGTGATACAGGGAAAGCAGACGCGGATCCGTCTGTGTTCTCAGGCGATGAACGGGGTATGAAAAATGAAAAAACTGACGAAAAAAGAGATCATCATAATCGCGATCGCGGGAGCCATGCTCCTGGCGGTGGGGTTGTTCCTGTTCTTCTGGTTTAACCGGGAGAAGGATTACCGGCTCCTGAAGGTCTGCGAGGTGGACGGCCAGGGATCGGTTTCCCGAGAAGGAACGGGAAATCTGGACCCGTACGTGAACATGCAGCTGGAATCCGGAGACCGGATCTCGCTGGATACGGGCGTCCTTAACATCCAGGCCGATGAAGACAAGTACATTTACCTGGAGGAACATACGGAACTGCTGCTTACCGCAACGGGTAATTCAAAGAACAGCCGGACAAAGATCGAGCTTGTAAAGGGCGGTATCACAAATGATATCCGGAACAAACTGTCGCAGGATTCCACCTATGAGGTAAATACACCGAACTCCACCATGTCCGTGCGTGGAACGGTCTTCTATGTATGTGTATACGAGGAGGACGGCGTGGAATACACGAAGGTATCCGTCTTCAACGGTTCGGTTACGACGAAACTGGTTTACGAGGACGGCACCGAATCCGATGAGGAAGTGACTGTGGAGAGCGGCAAGGAGGTTCTGATCTACCACGATGAGAAGACGACGGATTATGTAACGGAGCCGCAGGATATCGCGTATGAGGAGCTGTCGGAGGATGTGCTTCACGTCCTGGATAAGCTGGCGGATGACAACCGGGATCTCTCCATCACGAAGGACGAGATCACCAAGCTTCTGGAAGGACCGTTCACCGTTACATTTATGTATGACGGTAAGGAGTTCGGCCACCAGATCGTAAAGAAGGGACAGCTTGCCGAAGAGCCGAGTCTTGCACCGGAGCCGGAGGGCGAGTGGGAGTTCGATTTCGATACTCCGATCGAGAAGGATACGGAAATTACCTGGAAGTCGAAATGATGATTTTAAGGCACATTCTACATGAAATGTGTGATGTGTATCATCAGCCGGGGCGCTGCCGTTGCCCCCGGCATGCGATGGGTTTGAGGATCGCAGGAGGTTTGTGTATGAGAAAAGATAACCTTGCGAAGAGAAGAAATCGGGCCGTCAGTCTGATGATGGCGGGCGCCATGGCGCTTGGTTCCCTGTGGATCGGACCTGTAAAACTGTCCGAGGCTGCGGGCGAGGATGGCGGCGCAGGCGTGCTGACGATGAAAGCTGCGGATGAATACACGCTGACGGAAACTACCTTGAATGGGGAGCAGCTCGTGGATGACGCCATGAACCCCTGTAAGGCGACCGAACTGAATACCATTCTGGAAGATTCGGCATGGAATGAAGATTCAACGCATTTATACAGACCGGATGTATACATTGACGGGCTCGTGGGAAATGAGAATACGGTGGTTGAGATCATCGGCTATGGGGCATTAATGTATGTCACGGAGAACGGAACCCTGAATGCCGCGAGCATTTCCGGAGACCTCCGGTCGAACGAGGGAACGATCAATGTCGGATCCATGTATGCGAAAGGCACCAGTTCGGGTGCAACCTTGAGAAACTCCGGAACGTTGAAGGTCGCCGGGGACTATACTCTGAAAGATGCAATAGCGCTTAATAACAGCGGTAGTTTTTCGGCGCAAAATGTCAGCCTGACGACAGTGACAACCCTTACAAATACGGGGACATTCAGCGTTTCGGGCACGATGTCCATGTTTAATGACGGGGAATACATGGCGAAGGTTGAAAACGAGGGTACGTTCGAGATTCCTGCCTTTGACAGTTCCGATTATGGGAACGGGCAATTTGCAAACCTCGGAACCGTGAAGGCAGATACGGTGATGCTGACGCCGGCGGTTATGAATAACGAAGCGGCCGTTTATCAGGTGAAGGATTCCATTAACATTACAGGATATAACAGTGAGCTGATCGGAACCGTAGATGCACAGCCGGACACGATGATCCAGATGGACGGCGGAACCTTTACCCTGAAGGTGGGAGAAGAGACCAAACTCATTTCCGAATATCTGGAGGAACCGGTGTCGGCAGCGACCTTGATGAAGGAAGAGCCGGAATTCCAGGTGGATATGCCGGACATTGTGTACTATGGTGTGGAATACGATTTCCCGAGTACGGTCACACAGATCACGGGAGACGGCGCCCTTTCCTTCGAATATGCAGAGGGAGATGAGTACGGGGATGAGTTCTTGGATCCCACCCCGGACCAGCCTGTGGAACCGGGACATTACCGGGCGTATATTATGTCGGAGGAAACGGATAATTTCCGCCCCGGGATTTCCGATTGGGATTTTGCGATCGAGTATCTGGACGAGACCATCGACAGATGCACGGTCTCCGGAACAAAATCAGCGGATCAGTACGGCGGCGCGGATGTGTATACCACGCCGGTGACTGTAACGGCGCCGGAGGGATATGAGATCCGCTGGTCAGAGGATGAGGAAGGGGACTTTGCGGAGTCCTTTGTGCTGGATGAGGATCGGTATTATGACGGTGTGACTGTACAGTACCGCAGACTCTCCGACGGCGCCATCACGGCGTCGAAGTATGGATATACTTCGGCATTCTATGTGGAGACCCATGGCCCTGAGATCTGGTTCTCCATGGCAGACGGTATTGAAATGGACTCCATGGTGGACGATGGGGACACGGTGGTTGCCCGGGATCTGGAGATCGGGCTTCAGGATGCTGTGGGGATCCAGTCTATCACGGTAGACGGGCTGAATGTGCTCGATTCTCCCGGCAGCGATACGGCAAGCTTTACACTTTCAACGACACTTCCCGGAGAGAAGACCTTTGCGGCGGTTGCAACGGATTCTCTGGGACTTTCTTCCAGCTGGACCATCACGCTGGAGTATGCGCTGGTGGAGGCTCCGGATCCGGCATACAGTATCTCCGGAACAATGGGAAATGGCGACTGGTATACGAGTACAGTCAGTCTTGTGCCGGCAGAGGGCTATCAGATCTCCGATACACTGGGCGGAACCTATGTGGATGAACTGCCTTATGATGAAAGCATCACGGAGATCTGGCTGAAGGATAAAACGGGCGGATTCTATACGGATTCGGCTGAGGTGGATACCATTCAGATCGACACGGAGCCGCCGGTCATTTACTGGCTGAAGAACGGCGTGGAGCAGCCGCTGTCCAATGGTATGGTTGTAGACGCAAGGACGATCCCGCTGGTTGCGGAGGATCCGTATCTGACATCGGTTTCGGTGAACGGTCTTGTGAGTGAAGCTGTCAGCGGCGAGGTATGGACGACCCTGACTTCAAGTAAAACAGAGACACAGGCGGCTACGGTCGTTGCGGAGGATGAGGCAGGAAATAAGACGGAGTATGTCTTCACCTACAAGGACAGCTCGCTGGTTCCGACCTGCAGTGTGACTGTGGATGACATCCGGTTGGGTGAGACGATCACGCCGGTATTTGATACCGATTCGAATGCAAAGGGAGATGCGGTATTCGAATACAAGGAGGACGGGCAGGCGGATGAGTTTTACACGGAGACGGAGCCCACGGAAGTAGGGGATTATGTGATCCGCGTTACCACACCGGAGACGGATGCTTATGATGAGGGCGTCTGCACGGATACCTTCAGCATTTTGAAGAAAGAGGCATCGGTGACCATCACTGCTCCGGATTCGGATTACGGGGATTCCTATGCGGTGACCTTCGACACGAATTCGGACGGAAAGTCCCTGGCTTCCGTTATGTATAAGAAGCAGGGGGCAGCGGATACTACCTATGATGCGGATCCGCCGACACTTCCGGGAACCTACACGGTACGTGTGGCGGTTCCGGAGACGGATACCTATGAAGCTGTTTCAGACACAGCGGATTTCACCATCTCGCGCGCAACCATCTCCGCAACGGTGACTGTAGCGGATGTGGTTTACGGCGAGGAGATCGCTCCCGTCGTAACGACGGTTTCCGACGGTAAGGTAACATATGAGTATAAGTCTGCAGGTGCTCCGGATACGGCGTATTCCGGTACGGTGCCGACGGCAGTCGGAAGTTACATGGTCCGTGCAACCATCGCGCAGACAGAAAAATATGAGAAGATCGTCTGCGTTGCGGCATCTTCGTTTGAGATAAAAAGAGCAACCACGACGGCAACGGTAACGGTAGAGGATATTGTGTATGGCGAGACGCCGGATCCGAAGGTGACGACGGTATCAACGGGTAAGGTTACCTTTGAGTATAAGTTATCCACGGATCCGGAAAGTGCATATTCGGGTACGATCCCAACGGCAGTCGGTACGTATGACGTCAGGGCAACGGTAGCGCAGACGGACATCTATGAGAAGATCGTGTGCGAGAACAGTTTCCGGATCACAGCGAAACCAATCCCGACAGCAACGGTAACGGTGGCGGATCTGGAGGTTGGAGATGAGATAAAACCCGACCTTACGACTAATTCCGACGGAAAAGATAAAGCAGTCTTCGAATATAAAGAATTTGAATCATCGGGATCGTATTCTACAGAGGAACCGACGCTTGCCGGGAAGTATTCGATACGTGTAACGATTCCGGAGACGGACAATTTCGAGAGTGCGGAATGTGAAGGCACATTTACGATCAGCAGGAAGACAGTGACGGCTTCGGTCAGTGTGGCCGACATTCTGGTAGAGGAAGCGGTAGACCCGGTGGTGACGACGGTTTCGAACGGAACCCGGACGTATGCGTATAAGCCGGTGGGTGCGGAGGATACGGAATATAACAGTGATCCTCCGACAGCAGCCGGAGAGTACTCCGTACGTGCAACGATCGCAGAAACGTATATGTACAATTCGATCGTTTGCGAGAATACCTTCACCATCAACAGGAAGGATGCGACCGCAACCTTCAGTGCATCAGACATACTGGTCGGTGAGGATCCGTCACTGGATCTGCAGACGGATTCCAGAGGATCCGTAAGTTATGAGTATAAAGCGGAGGGCGCAGAAGATTCCACGTATGTGACCGAGCCGCCGACTGCAGCAGGAACGTATGTGGTTCGGGCAACGATCTCCGAAACGCCGATCTACAATAAACTGGTCAGGCTGGCAACCTTTACCATCGGCAAGAGGAAAGCAGAGATCTCCGTTGCCATTCAGAGTCCGTCGGCCGGAACTGTTTATCAGCCCACTGTCAGCACCAATTCCAACGGCAGAGTTGTTCTTGAGTACAGACAGAATACGGATGGCAGTGCATACAGCAGCGAACCGCCGAAACAGGTAGGAAATTACATCGTTCGTGCGACGGTTCTGGAGTCGGAGACTTATGAGTCGGCAAGCAGCATGGCGGAGTATACGATCCGGTATCTGGAAACACCGGAGACCCCGTATGAGATCCAGTCGCAGCCGGGAAATAATGGGTATTACAGAGACGATGTTGTGCTGAATGCTCCTGATGACTATATGATCTCGGCATCGCCGGACAGCGGGTTTGCGAAGAGTCTTCTTTACGTCGAAGGCATGACGAAGGTATATCTGAAACGCGACAGTGACAATGCACTGACGGATGAGATCGAGCTGGGTGAAATCCGGATCGACAAGGAATCACCGAAGCTGGTGGGGATCACGGATGACAAGGATAATTCGCTGACCATCACTTCCGGACAGGATGTATATGCGGATTCGCTGCTCATTTCCCTGGAGGATGAGAATCTGGTATCCATACGGATCGGTAATCTGATCACGAAGATCACGGATGGCAAGGCGGATATCATCCTGAAAGCAGACGGAGAGATCAAGCCTATCACGGTAGTGGCAGAAGATATCGCCGGAAATACCTACGAGATGAACTTCACACTGTACGCTTCCTGGCGGAAGGGTGACCAGGTGCCGGCAGGCATGAGCGTCACTTTGGAGACCGGGCATCAGTACCGGTTCGGAGACGGCTCCTGGAAGGTGGACGGAGATTCCACGGTATTTAACGGTGAGCAGGCGTTTTACGTAAGAAAAACCCGGAAGTACAGGATCACTCAGGAATGATACGGTGATCGGAAATTATAAATCGTGTTATACACGGAAAATGAGCCATGCATGCAATGCGTGGCTCATTGATAAATGGGGGGCAACATGAAAAAGAATTGGATCGTCATCCTCGAAGCGCTTATCGCAGGAGTCCTGGTCTTTCTGCTGACGGTCTTCGGTGCTCTGTCGGGGCTGGATTATATGGTACGGGACAAGGTGTACCAGATTCCCAGGGGTATCGACAGCGATATCAAGATCATCGGTATCGATGAGCAGACACTGGCAAAGTACGGACCCGTCGGGACCTGGTCCAGGGAGCGCTACGCGGATCTGATCAAAAAGCTGAATGAGAATCCGGATGCGAAGCCAACGCTGATTGCCTTCGATATTCAGTTCTCCGGAAATGTGGATGCCGGCGATGACGCCCTGGCAGCGGCAGCGCGGGAAAGCGGAAATGTGGTCACCGTGAATCAGCTGATCTACGATGATAAAATGGTCCGGAATACGGAAGGAGAATGGGTCACCCCTGTGAAGGGCGTGGATCAGCCTTATGCAGCGCTGAAAGAAGTGGCAGAGGTCGGTTTCAGCAATGTAGCCCAGGATTCCGACGGTGTGGTACGGCGGCTGATCCCTTCGGAAAAGGTTGCCGGATCTGCAGCAGAACAAAGTGGATCATCGGATTCGGCAACGAATGCGGACGGCGAGGTAACATACAAGAGCTTCGCCTCAGTGATCTATGACCGATATTGTGAATTAACAGGGACCACGCCGGTATCCATTCCCACCGATAAGTCCGGACGGTCGCTGATCAATTACTCCGGGAAGCCGGGGGATTATGAACACGTATCCATGGCGGATGTGATGGATGGGAAGATCGACACCCGGGCATTTAAGGGCTGTGTGATCCTTGTGGGAGCATATGCACCGGGCATGCAGGATAATTTCTCGGTGCCCACCGGAAGCAGTCAGATGTACGGAGTGGAGATCCACGCAAATATCTTCCAGTCCTATCTGGAAAACCGATTTGCCGTGAACGGAAATCCGGTGCTTTTCGGACTCATCACATCGCTCATTGCCATGCTGCTGCATGTGGCTTTTCGGAAACTTAAGGTGTGGCAGTCGGTGCTGCTGCTTCTTCTCGCTGTTTGCGGTGAGGTATGGATCTGTGTTCTGTTGAACAACGGCGGCACAACCTTCAGCATGATCTATCTTCCCCTCATCGCGGCGCTGTCCTTCTTCTATGCGCTGGCGATGCATTATGCGGTAGAGAAGGCGCGGAAGCAGAAGGTACTGAATGCTTTCAGAAAATACGTGGCTCCGCAGATCGTGGAGGAGATCTCAAAGCAGGGTGATTTTACCATCAAATTAGGTGGTGAGAACCGTGATATTGCGGTGCTTTTCGTTGATATCCGTGGATTTACCACCATGTCCGAGGCACTGGAACCGGAGACGGTGGTGGAGATCCTGAACGAATATCTGAGCCTGACGACAAAGTCCATCTTCGATAACAGCGGAACCCTGGATAAGTTTGTCGGTGATGCCACCATGGCGGTATTCAACTCTCCGTTTGATCTTCCGGATTATGAGTTTAAGGCAGTCTGTGCGGCTATGGATATCGTAAAGGGCGGAGAGGAGCTTGAGAAGGTTCTCTTTGAGAAATACGGCAGAAGCGTTGGCTTCGGTGTGGGCGTAAATGTAGGTCCTGCCGTTGTCGGAAATGTAGGCTGTGAGTTCCGTATGGACTTCACCGCCATCGGTGATACGGTCAATACCGCGGCGCGTCTGGAAGCAAATGCAAAGAAGGGACAGGTTCTGATCAGCGATGTGCTGTATGAACGTGTGAAAGACCGGGTTGAAGTAAAGGAGATCGGTCAGATCCCGCTGAAGGGTAAGAGCAATGGAGTCATGGTATATGAAGTGACGAAGGTTGACAGATAGCGACAGAGTATCGCTGATTTGACGCCGTTTCATACGGCTCGATACATGTAATAAAACAGCTCCGCGCGGACAGTGAA
>JAILAR010000107.1 GCA_024681515.1 Eubacterium sp.
ACATGGCCCCCGCCGCTTTTGTGATATCAAATTCCTGATCCCCCACGGCGCGAAGCTGCCGGCCCGTAAACCGCGCATTATAACGTGCTGTCGTATCATACCGCACCTGCCCGGACACCACGAACATGGGGATGGAATCCAGCCATCCGCCCAGCACTCCCGTAAGTGCATTTGTCCCGCCCGGCCCTGTGGTGACGCAAAGCAGCGCCATCCGGTTTGTCAGACGTGCATAAGCCTCCGCCGCGATGGCACTGGCCTGCTCATGATGATTGTAGGTGCAGCGGAGCCTCGGGTGATGCCCGAAAGCATCATTCAAATGCATGGCTCCGCCCCCGGTCACGGTAAAACAGTCCGTGATGCCGCGCTCCGTCAGGAAATCCGCGATATAATCTGCAAGTCGTATTTTCATACCATGGTCCTATCTCATTTTTTATACAGGATTCTTCGTCGCTTACGCTACTACGCATTCCCTGCCCGTATGCGCTGCCGCGCACACGGCACCGGAATGCTTGTACAATCTGGCTACTACGCATTCCCTGCCCGTATGCGCTGCCGCGCACACGGCACCGGAATGCTTGTACAATCTGACCTACGTGAAATTAAATTCCAGCTGTCCGGTCTTGGGCATGTCTCCCAGGATTCCGAGTTCCGCCATCTTGTCGATAACGGTTCCGGACAATTTTGCCCGGCTTTTCAGCTCCGCCTGGGACAGGAATACCCCATCCTTCGCCGCTTCCTTCAGCTGTGCCGCTGCCGTCTCACCCATGCCGTCGATGGATGAAAAACTTGGCATGATCTTCCCGTCGATGACCTGGAAATACCGGTCATCCGCACGGTAAATGTCAATGGGCATGAACTCCAGTCCACGGGCGTACAATTCCTGCACGATCCGCATATCCCGGATGGAATCATCGTCCTTCGCCGTTTTCTCGAATTTTTCCTTCTGCTGCAGTTTATGCAACTCCCGGTCCAGCCGTTCCCGTCCCTGACACATGGTCTCATAGGAGAATGCCTTGGCACGGATACTGAAAAACGCCGCATAATACGCCAGCGGATGATAGATCTTAAAGTAAGCCACACGCCAGGCCATCATGACATACGCCACCGCATGAGCCTTCGGGAACATGTACTTGATCTTCTCACAGCTGCCCATGTACCAGTCCGGAACATTGTGCTCCTCCATGAGCTGCTTCCACTCATCCCACTTGTCACATTTGCCCTTGGCAACGATACCCTTCCGCACCTTCTCCATGATGTCAAATGCATCTCCCGAGGGCAGTCCCATGTGCATCAGATATACCATGATATCGTCCCGGCAGCAGATCGCCGAAGACAGCTTACACTTCCCGCTGGCGATCAGATCCTGGGCATTGCCCAGCCACACGTCGGTACCGTGAGACAGACCCGAGATCCGCACCAGATCCGAGAAGCTCTCCGGATTGGCGTCGATGACCATCTGCATGGCGAAGTCCGTTCCGAACTCCGGAATACCGAGACAGCCAAGCCTCGTTCCGTCGATATCCTTCGGCGTGATCCCCAGCGCGTCCGTTCCGTGGAAAAGTGACATGACCTTCTTATCATCCAGCGGAATCTTCTTGGCATCCAGTCCCGTCAGATCCTCCAGACGCCGGATCATGGTAGGATCATCATGACCCAGGATATCAAACTTCAGCAGGTTATGGTCGATGGAATGGTATTCAAAATGAGTCGTGATCTGATCCGACTCCATATCATTTGCCGGTTTCTGGATCGGTGTAAAGCTGTAGATCTCCTCCGTATCCGGCATAACGATGATACCGCCGGGATGCTGGCCTGTGGACCGCTTTACCCCAAGGCAATGCTGTACCAGACGGTTCATTTCCGAGGTCCGCATGGTGATGCCTCTTCGCTCACAGAAGCCCTTGATGTAACCGAACACCGTCTTCTCCGCATAGGTAGTGATGGTTCCCGCACGGAACGCGTGATCCGCGCCGAAGATCTCTCCGATATAGGCATGCGCCTTCGCCTGATAATCACCTGAAAAGTTCAGATCGATATCCGGTTCTTTATCTCCCTTAAATCCAAGGAAGGTCTCAAAGGGGATATCGTGTCCCTCCTTGATCAGCTTATGCCCGCAGTTCGGGCAGTCCCGATCCGGCATATCGCAACCGGACATGCCGGAAAAGGCGATTACTTCTTCGGAATCAAAATCCACAAAATGACACTCCGGGCAGATATAATGCGGCGACAGCGGATTCACCTCCGTGATCCCGGCCATGGTTGCCGCAAAGGAAGAACCCACGGAGCCGCGGGATCCAACCAGATACCCGTCCGCATTGGACTTCCATACCAGCTTCTGCGCAATGATGTACATAACGGAATAACCGTTGCTGATGATGGAATGCAGTTCCTTCTCCAGACGGCTGGATACCTGCACCGGAAGATCCGGTCCGTAGATCTCATGGGCCCGGGTCTCACAGATGTCCCGAAGGGTCTTGTCGGAATTCTCGATCACCGGCGGACACTTGTCCGGCCGAACCGGCGAGATTTTCTCGATCATGTCCGCGATCTTATTTGGATTTTCAATAACCACCTCTTCTGCCAGATCCTCATCCAGATAGGAGAATTCCGCCAGCATTTCATCCGTGGTCCGGAAATAAAGCGGCGGCTGGCGAAGCATTTCGTTGGAAAGCGGACTCTCTCCTTCCGCGATGGGGATCAGTTTCATCTCCTGATCCTTTTTCGGTCCCTTGGAGCTGCTGCCTTCCTTGATGATGGTCCGATACACCGCATCCTCGGGATCCAGGAAATGCACGTCTCCGGTGGCAACCACCGGTTTGTTGAATTCCTTTCCCAGTGCAATGATCCGCTTATTCAGTTCCTGAAGATCCCGCTCGGACTGAACCGCGGCCACCTTACTGTCCGTGATCAGATGCCTGTGCTGGGACGTAGGCTGAATCTCCAGATAATCATAGAAGCTCACGATACGCGCGATCTCTTCATCGCTCCTGCCGTCCAGCAGCGCCTGATACAGATGTCCCCGTTCACAGGCCGATCCCAGCAGAAGACCTTCCCGGTATTTCCGGATCTGGCTGAGAGGGATCCTGGGCTCACGGTTAAAATACTTGATATGGGAATCCGAGATCAGCCGGTACAGATTCACACGGCCGGTCTCATTCTGCACAAGGATCGTTCCATGGAAGGTATGCGCCTTATGGATCGCATCCACGGACTCATGTCCCAGACGGTCCAGTTCCTCCACCGAATGGATCCCGTGCTCGTGCAACATCTTCATCAGCTGGATAAAGATCTTCGCGGTTACATCCGCGTCATCGCAGGCCCGGTGATGATGTGCATTGACAACGCCGAAATGCTTGCAGAGGCGGTCCAGGTTATACCTGCCCAGCTGCGGCAGCATGACATATGCCAGCGTCATGGTATCCAGCGCCGTGAAGGGATAGGGAAGCCCCAGCTGATCACAGTTCTCATGGATGAACCCGGTATCGAAGTTTGCGTTATGCGCAACCAGGATCGCATCCTTTGAGAATTCCAGGAACTTCGGAAGGATCACATCGATGGTCGGTGCACCCATGACCATCTGATCCGTAATCGAGGTCAGTTCCGTGATCTCATAGGGGATCGGTTCCTCCGGATTGATAAATTCGGAGAACCTGCCGATCTCATTTCCGCCGGCATCCACACGGACGGCACCGATCTCGATGATCTTACATTTCTTCAGAGAGAGACCGGTGGTCTCGATATCGAAGACTACATATTCCTGTTTTTCGTCAAACCGTTCTCCGTGACCGTTCAGTGTCAGGTTCCTGAGATCATCTACAAAATAACCTTCCACACCGTAGATCACTTTGAAATCACTGCCCTTGGGGATCGCGTGATTTGCCACCGGGAACGCCTGTACAACGGCATGGTCAGTGATTGCCATGGAGGTCATGCCCCAGTCAATGGCACGTTTGATCGCCTTTTCCACATCCAGCACACTGTCGCTCTCAGAGAAGCCGGTATGCAAATGCAGCTCCACGCGCTTCTTCGGTGCCTCGTCCCTGCGTACCTGACGGAAATTCGTTGCCGGTTTGACACCGGTCAGTGAAGCGAAAGCAAGTTCCCTTGAGAATGTATCATAGGCAACGGTTCCTTTCA
>JAILAR010000191.1 GCA_024681515.1 Eubacterium sp.
AAATATCTTGAAGGGAGTAAAGTAGAAGATGCTACTTCGTGAAAACTATACAGCGGAACACATTTTAAGGCTTAGGGAAGAAACCGGGGCGGATCCCTCCATTCTGGAAAGGACGGTATTCGCTTTTGGTCTGCTTGAAGCTATCCGGAGTGTTGACATGCCCTTTATTTTCAAGGGCGGCACGTCACTTCTGGTTATGCTTGATGAGCCGAGAAGGTTAAGTACGGACATCGACATCATCGTAGACCGTGATACGGATGTTGATGGTTACATTGAGAAGGCAGGGAAGATCTTTCCCTTTGTCAGCGTCGAGGAACACAAGCGGAAAGGTCTCAATGATATAGAAAAACGTCATTTTAGGTTTCATTTCCTATCACCGAGGACCGGCAAGGAAATCAATATACTATTGGATGTTGTGTTTGAGGATAATCCGTATCTGAAGGTAACGGAGCGTCCGATCAGAAGCCGTCTCTTATTGAGCGAAGGCGAGGATCTAACGGTTAGCCTTCCTGACAAGAACTGCATCCTCGGAGATAAGCTTACGGCCTTTGCTCCGCATACAACCGGGATTCCATTTGGAGTAGACAAGGAACTTGAAATCATAAAACAATTGTTTGACTGTTGGACGCTGCTACAAGAAATGGATGACTATAAGACGGTCGCAGAGGTGTATGACAAGGTTTCTCGCATCGAACTGGGATATCGCGGGCTTGAAAAACGTCCGTCAGATTGTTTGAAGGATACCATTGACAGCTGTATCTGCATTATGGGAAGAGGCAGTGTCCGCCCGGAAGAGTACATGTATTTCTCTTCGGGAATAGGCGCAATCCAAGGGCATATGCTTACATGGTCAAGTCCTTTCAACTTTTGAACGAGAATGGATTATACACGGAGAGCGTGCTGTGATGGGATATACATAATATTGATGACTACAATTGCCCGTATTGCCCATACTAAAGGTTTTGATATGTTCCCGACAACAGACACACTCGTAGAAATGTTTCCGCATACAGACGGAATTCTGGATATGTTCCCGCATACGGCTGACATCCATAAAGGTGTCTCGGGGCATGTGGATTCCATGTGGATATTTCACAGGGCGACGGAGAATGGATGATGATCCGCATGAATGTGGATAATCTGGAAGAGGCCATCGCATTTCTTGAGGAGCGCGGCTTCCATAAGGCAAGGCATGAGGCTGCGAACAAGACGGTGGATACCGGTTCATCAAAGTTCAACATCATGGTTTCATCCACCGGGTTTATCATCGCCGTATCTCAGCATATAAAGGATCACGACTGACACACGTAACCCCCGCCGGCTTCGGCGGGGGTTCATTCTTTCCGGCCGGGACAAAATCCATGAACAGAACAGACTCCTTAAGCACCCACAAAGCGAAGAAATGTGATACAATAGTATCGCTGTTTACTAACAGTCGGTTTGGCTGTTTCATGGAGATCGTATGAGATACTTGGGAAATAAAACAAAACTGCTTGGCTTTATCGAAATCGTGATAGAAAAGTATGGGATCGAAGGCGAGGTGTTCGCGGATCTTTTTTCAGGAACCTCCTCGGTGGGAGATTATTTCAAGGACAGATATACCATACTTGCCAATGACTATATGGGCTTTGCCAGCGTTATCGCCAAGGCAAAGCTTATGAATGCAGGGGAACCTGCATTTGAAGGCTTTTGCAAAAAATATGGGATGTCTCCCTTTCTTTGGCTGAACCAAAAGGAATATGAGGCGTCTTCGGAATGTTTTATCTACAACAACTATACGCCTGTGGGTGGCAGGATGTATTTTACGGAGTCCAATGCCCTCCGGATCGACGGGATGAGGATCGATATCGAAAACCTCTATCAGGAGGGATCAGTTACAGAGGCGGAGTATATGTATCTTCTGGCCTCTCTTCTGGAGTCGGTCCTTAAGGTATCGAATACCTCCGGCACCTATCAGGCATTTTTCAAATTCTGGGAGCAGCGCTCCTTAAAGGAGCTGGTGATCGAGCCTCTGGAGCTGTGCGAGAAGGAGCTCCATGGAGTGAATACCGTTTATAACGAGGATACGAATCAGCTGGTGAGAAGGATCTCAGGAGATATCGCTTACATCGACCCGCCATACACCATCACACAGTATACGAATTCCTATCACATCCTGGAGACCATAACGAGATATGATGCTCCGGGGATCTTCGGAAAAACGGGCAGAAGAAAGAATCGTGAGCTGTCCGGATATTCCAATCGCAGGCTGGTGCTCTATGAGTTTGAGGATCTGTTCAGACAGATCGATTTTACGCATGTGCTGATCAGCTACAGCAATCAGTCGCTGATCTCTCTGGATGAGATGGTGGATCTGGCAAGGCGGTTTGCCATAGACGGCGAGGTCTATGTGGAAACCAGCGAATACAGGGAATATTCCACAAATAACCCAAGCTATAAAGGGGAATCGGATAAGCTGAAGGAGGCGGTGATCTATTTCAGGAAGGACAGGATGATCCACAAGTCACCCCTGAATTATTCCGGCAGCAAGGACGTGATGCTGCCGATGATCGCAAAGCGGTTTCCGAAGCACATCGGAACCTTTGTGGATGCCATGGGCGGCGCATTTAATGTAGGAGCAAATGTGGTCGCCATGGATAAAGTGTATTATCTCGAGTACAACCCATACGTTTACGGGATCATGGACATGCTGGTAAATCAGCCGAAGGAGGAGACCGTTGCAAAGGTCGAATGGATCGTATCCAGGTATGGGCTCGTGAAGAAGAACAAGGGAGCCTATCTTGCGCTTCGGGAGCATTACAATGAAGAGGAAAAGACGGCAATGAATCTCTTCGTTCTTCAGATCTATGCGTTCCAGAATATGATCCGCTTTAACGGGAATCAGAAGATGAATACTCCTGTGGGAAATAATGAGTACTGTGACAGCGTCAGGGACAGGATCAGGGAGTTTCAGATCAGGACGCCAGAGTATGAAATGATCTCCGGAGCCTATAACACCGTTGATTTTCGCACATTTCCGGAGGATACCCTGTTTTATTTTGACCCGCCCTACCTCATCACAACTGCGGAGTACAATGATGGCAGGCGGGGACTGGAGGGCTGGACGGCAAAGAACGAGATCGAACTCCTGGCCTATCTTTCTGAGATCGACAGGGCCGGATATAAGTTCATGCTTTCCAATGTGATCCGGCATAAGGGGAAGGTTCACCACGTACTTCTTGATTGGATCCAGGCTCATGGATACCATATGATCACTGTCGGAAAGACGGGCATAAAGTATCCGAGAGAAGAGGTTGTGGTAACGAATTATACGATATGATCTGGGGAGGAATACGTGGATATCCATGAGGTTCTGGATGAATATCTGGCATGATACATTCGTGATACAACCGTGAGAACGTGCCGGAAAACAGAACATGACGAAAGTCATATCGGAAATGTATCTTTTTTCACTACAATACAAAATATGTTTTTTTATAATGAGTGTGTCAGATGAAAAGTGTCGTTTGACACACTTTTATTTTTCCAAGGAGATAAGAGATGGGAACAATTCTTAAAACAAAGGATCTTACGAAGAAATATGACAATAAGGTTGTGGTGGATAACCTGAACATCGAGATCGAAGAAGGCGAGGTTTTCGGCCTTCTGGGTCCCAACGGAGCAGGAAAGAGTACCACCATGAATATGATCTGCAATCTGGTGAAGCCGGATTTCGGGAGCGTGGAATTTGAAGGAAAGGACTTCCGGAAGAATAGGAGAGAGCTCAGCGCGAAGCTGGGATACATCCCTCAGCATCTGGCGATCCACGGAAGCCTGAAGGCCTGGGAAAATGTTGAACTGTTCACCTCTCTCTACGGGATCAAAGGGGCAGAGCTGAAGGAGCGGATCGATGAGTCTCTCGAGTATGTGGGGCTTTCCGAGCGGAGAAATGATTATGCGAAGAAGTTCTCCGGAGGTATGAAGCGGCGACTGAATATCGCCTGTGCCATCGGCCATCATCCGGACCTTCTGATCTTTGATGAACCCACGGTGGGGATCGATCCCCAGTCCAGAAATTTCATTCTGGAGAAGATCAAGGAGTCCAACAAAAACGGAGCGACTGTGATCTATACCAGTCACTACATGGAAGAGGTCGAAGCAATCTGTACCCGCATCGCCATTATGGATAACGGCAAGATCATTGCCAGTGGAACATCGGAGGAGCTGAAGAAGCTGGTGGTGGATGACACGGAATCCATCACCCTGGAAGAGGTATTCCTGACGCTGACAGGAAAGAAACTGAGAGATATCTGATTTATTGCAAGGTGATAAGCGTGGCATGATGCTTCAGAATGACAGAACTTACTATGGAGAGTTTATAAAGAAAGTGCAGATGATACGATGATTAGATGTGGGTGTCAAAAGTCGGTAAATAAACACCGGCCTTTGAGATAGATTTTGTTTTTTGACAACTGAATATAATTATGGATTGGATATTATGCAGATGAGCTTTAGATTTGGCTATAAGACAGGGGTATTTCTCATATCATTTACTGTAATGAGATGCATTTTTCTAT
>JAILAR010000192.1 GCA_024681515.1 Eubacterium sp.
GTGGCAAAGAAGACAAAGTATAAGGACGAGTGGCGTAAGAAGGTCTACTACGATAAGAACGGCTATGAGACCAGACGGACCATGAAGTGGAAGCAGAATGCGGTGGGCTGGTGGGTTTCCGTAAATGACGGAACGTACCTCAGGAACTGCTGGCAGAAGATCGACGGTGTATGGTACTATTTCAAGGCGGACGGATATATGGCGTCGAAAGAGTGGTGCAAGGGGTACTGGCTGGATAAAAACGGTGCCTGGACCTACAAGCCGAAAGCAAGCTGGCACAGCAACAAAAAAGGCTGGTGGTATCAGGATACCTCCGGCTGGTATGCAAAGAGCAGCTGGCAGAAGATCGACGGCAAATGGTATTACTTTGACGCAAAGGGTTATATGGTGACGAATCAGAAGGTCGGTCAGTACTGGGTCGGTGCGGACGGAGCAAGGAAATGAGACGGGCCCCCTGGGCGCTTGCATTTTCGGAAAGAATCCCGTATAATCAAACGTGGTATGCGTAAAAACTGTTTTAGACAAACGCGTCAGGAATTACATCGGAGGAATAAGCATGAACGGACAATCAAATCATACACAGGATATGGATCGGATCAGGGAGTCGACACCGAATGTGCCGGACATCCTTGCGCAGGTCTATGCGGCTCTTTCCGAAAAAGGTTATAATCCGGTGAACCAGATCGTGGGATATATCATGAGCGGAGATCCGACGTATATCACAAGCCATCGGAATGCCCGGAGCCTGATCATGAAGGCGGAGCGGGACGAGATCATAGAGGTTCTGATGGAGAATTATATTGAGACAAGACTGAAGTAGGTTTCGCGTATGAGGATCATGGGACTGGACTATGGCACGAAGACGGTGGGTGTCGCCGTTTCAGACGACCGACTGCTGATCGCGCAGCCGTTTGAGACGATCACCCGCGATAATCCGAGACAGCTTCGGAAGACGCTGCAGCGGATCGAGGCGATCATCGCCGAAAAAGAGGTGGGAGAGATCGCGCTGGGGCTTCCGCTTAATATGGATGATACTGAGGGGGAGCGGGCAGCGGCCACAAGAGAGTTTCAAGCGATGCTGGAACGGCGGACACTGCTGCCGGTACATATGGTGGATGAACGGCTCACTACGGTGGAGGCGGATCAGATCCTGGCAGAGATGGAGGTGCCCCGGTCGGAGCGGAAGGCGTATATTGATAAGATTGCGGCCGCAATCATTTTACAGTCATTTTTGGATGCGCGAAGTAAGGAATAGGAGGAACGTGTTGGCAGATGCTAATACGCCGGTGAAGATCATTCCGTTAGGCGGTCTGGAACAGATCGGAATGAATATCACGGCAATTGAATATGACAGGACCATCATCGTGGTGGACTGCGGACTGTCTTTTCCGGATGACGATATGCTGGGGATCGATCTGGTGATCCCGGATGTCAGTTATCTGATCGAAAATAAAGACCGGGTGAAGGGACTGGTCATCACCCACGGGCATGAGGACCATATCGGTTCAATCCCGTATATTGAGAAACAACTGAACATGCCGATCTATGCGACGAAGCTGACCATGGGCCTGATCGAATATAAGCTTGAGGAGCATGGACTCCAAAGTGATGTGCAGCGGGAAGTGGTGAGCTATGGACAGACCGTGAATTTCGGTCAGATCCAGGTGGAGTTTATCCGGACCAATCATTCCATAGCGGATTCGGCAGCGCTGGCCATCTTTACGCCGGCGGGTGTCATCGTTCATACCGGGGACTTTAAGGTGGATTATACACCGGTCTTCGGCGGCGTCATCGATCTGCAGAGGTTCGCAGAACTGGGCAAGCAGGGCGTGCTGGCTCTGATGGCGGATTCCACAAATGTGACCAGAGAGGGCTTCACCCCGTCGGAGCGGACGGTTGGGAAGACCTTTGATCATGTGTTTGACGAGAATCGGGATCACCGGATGATCATCGCGACTTTTGCCTCCAATGTGGACCGGGTGCAGCAGATCATCAATTCCGCCTATAAGTATAAAAGGAAGGTGATCGTACAGGGCCGGAGCATGGTGAATGTGATCTCCATCGCATCGGAACTGGGGTATCTTACAATCCCGGAGAATACGCTGATCGAGATCGACGAGGCAAAGAATTATACAGATGAACAATTGGTTTACATAACGACTGGCAGCCAGGGAGAAAACATGGCGGTCCTTTCCCGGATCGCGGCTTCTATCCACAATAAGATATCCATCAAGCCGGGGGATGTGGTGATCTTTTCTTCCAGTCCGATCCCGGGAAATGAAAAAGCGGTATATCGTGTGATCAATGAGCTGGAGCAGAAAGGCGCAAAGGTGATCTACCACGATGCACACGTATCCGGACATGCCTGTCAGGAAGAACTGAAGCTGATCTATGCGCTGACAAAACCGAGATATGCCATCCCGGTGCATGGAGAGTACCGGCATCTGAAACGTCATGCGGAGCTTGCGGTTGAGATGGGGATCCCGAGAGAACGGGTCCGGATCGTTCGCTGCGGTGATGTGCTGGCGGTTTCCGAGGATGTGTTTGAGGTGATCGGGCATGTACAGGCGCAGGGCGTTCTGGTAGACGGACTCGGAGTCGGCGATGTGGGAAATATCGTGCTTCGCGACCGGCAGCATTTGTCGGAAAACGGACTCATTGTTGTGGCACTTACGCTGGAACATGGCTCGAATCAGCTGCTTGCCGGACCGGATATCATTTCCAGAGGATTTGTGTACGTACGTGAATCGGAAAGTCTGCTGGAGGATTGCCGAAGTGTTGTGGAAGAGACGCTGGAGGAGTGTCTGGCCCGCAGTACGGCGGACTGGTCGCGGATCAAGTCCAGAGTCAGGGATGAACTGGGTGAGTTCCTGTGGAAGCGGACAAAACGGAGCCCCATGATCCTTCCGATCATTTCGGAGGTGTAACGGGGATCGCTGTTGGAAGGATATTTCTGAGGAGGCTATCGGAGGAGGATTTGGAATGGATGAGATCCTTGCCGCAACAAAACATGTAAATGAACTGCTGAAGGAATCCAGAGAATATAAGCGCTTTGTTTTTGCAAGAAATGCGCTTCGTGCAAACGCGGATCTCTACCGTCAGCTGAAAGAAATGAAGGATCGTTACAAGGATGTACAGATCTACTGGGAGGGAAACCCGTATGACGAGATCTACCGGATCTGTCAGGAACACGACGAACTGCTTCATAATTCCGTAGTAAATGAATATCTTCGGGCAGAAAGCGCACTCAGCCGTCTGATCCGAATGATGGTGGATACGGTTGTGGAAGGTTTCCATATTGATTTTGAATGATCCGGGTCTGTATCAGATCCGAAGTGTATTCCGGAGGACAGAGAATTGGCCAGAGGTAAGGTGAAAGCAGCATATAAGACGGAGAGCTTTCTGAAAACGGCGCTATTTTATGCGCTGGCGCTCCTTGTGGATGTGATCATCGTCTATGTTATCGTGAAGGGCTTTTCGATGGCGTATTCATTTTCGTATGAAGTGTTCAGCGATTCGTCAAAGAATGCCGGAGATGTCAAAGCGGTTGTCGTTACGATCCCGCCGGATTCGTCGACCTCGACGGTCTCGGAGCTGCTCTACGAGAAGAAACTGATCAAAAATAAATATGTTATGATGGCAAAGATCAAACTGGGCGGTTACGGAAGCGATATCCGGCCCGGGAAATACGCGATCTCGCCGTCCATGACCTATGATGAGATCATCAACACCATCACGGGGAATGTGAAGAAAGAAGAGAATTCAGAGTAAGGCGTGCGGGTAATAACTGCTGATATAAGAAAACTCAGAGTAAGGAAAAGAATCTGGTATGAGGGATTTTGATCGGATCCGCTCCTTTATCCTGTCCTACGGGAAGGATGAGCAGGGGCGGCTTGGAGAATTGTACAAAGATGCGGTGTCTCAGAATGTACCGGTGATACGTCCGGATATGAAGGAGCTTCTCAGGCTCCTTCTTTTGATGAAAAGACCGGATCGGATCCTGGAGGTGGGCACGGCCTGGGGGTTCTCAGCACTCTTTATGTCGGAGTGTGCACCGCAGGCGAAGATCATTTCCATAGAAGCGGATCCGGGGCGCCTGGAAGAAGCAAAGCGCAGGATCGATCTTATGGAAAAGTCGGATCGGATCGAAGTGTTGGAGGGCGATGCGGCGAAGGTTCTGGCGGATATGTCCGTTTCAGATAAAATTGGCTTTGATTTTGCCTTTATTGATGCGGCGAAGGCACAGTACCTTGAATACTTTACCCTGATCCGTCCCATGCTTCGCCCGGGGGCTGTTGTGGTGTCGGATAATGTCCTGCAGGACGGAACGATCCTGGAATCCCATTTTCTGGTGGAGAAGAGAGACCGGACGATCCATGACCGTATGAGGGAGTATCTTGAATATCTGACGCATACGCCGGGACTTGTGACGGATATCCTTCCGGTGGGAGACGGTGCGGCGGTGACGGTTGTCGGTGAGATGTGAGCGGACATGTAAATAAAAAACAGATCATTACACGATTGACAAAAAAGGTCGGTCGTTCATGAATGATCGAACAAATACAGCGGGAGATGATCGCTATGAATAGAAGGAAACCGGAGCTTTTGCTCCCGGCAGGAAATCTGGATAATCTGAAACTGGCGATCCGCTACGGTGCGGATGCCGTTTATCTGGGCGGGCAGCGGTTCGGCCTCAGGGCGAAAGCGGATAATTTCACCACGGATGAGATGCGGGAAGGTGTGGCATTTGCCCATGCGCATAACGCGAAGGTGTATCTGACGGTGAATATCTTTGCCCATAATGGGGATATTGACGGGTTGAAGGATTATTTTCGGGAGATCCGGGACATTCCCTTTGATGCGCTGCTGATCTCGGATCCCGGGGTCCTGCTTCTTGCACAGGAAATGCTTCCGGATATGGCGATCCATATCAGTACGCAGGCAAACAATACAAATTACATGACCTGGGAGTTTTGGAGAAAAATGGGCGCCGAACGTGTAGTGGCGGCGAGGGAACTGTCCCTGGAGGAGATCCGGGAGATCCATGAACGGGTCGGGGATTCCATGGAGATCGAGGCTTTCGTTCACGGGGCCATGTGCATCTCCTATTCCGGCAGATGTCTCCTTTCTTCCTATTTTACGGGGAGGGATGCAAACCGCGGAGCCTGCACCCATCCCTGCCGCTGGAAGTACCGTGTGTATGAGTCGTCATATGCAGTGGAAGAAGACAGCCGCCCCGGGGAATATCTTCCCGTGGAAGAGGATGAACGGGGAACCTACATATTTAATTCCAAGGACCTTTGCATGATTGCGCATATCCCGGAGCTGATGGATGCGGGGGTTGCTTCTTTTAAAGTAGAAGGACGTATGAAGACCGCCCTTTATGTTGCGGTTACCGCGAGAACCTATCGGATGGCGATCGACGACTGTCTGGAGTCGCAGGAACGGTACCAAGGCCGGATCCCTCTGTATCAGCGGGAGATCGCCATGTGTACCACCCGGGATTTCACCACCGGATTCTTCTTTCAACGTCCGACGGAGGACGATCAGATCTATGGGAATAACACCTATCAGCAGCTGGCTGTATTTCTCGGAGAGGTGGAAGAAGTCGGCCCGGACGGAGGGATCCGGATCCATCAGAAAAACAAGTTCTCTGTCGGTGAGAAGGTGGAGGCCATGGCATTTGATGGGAGAAATCTCAGCCTTACGGTGGAGCGGATCGTGAATGAGGAAGGGGAGGAGCAGGCCTCGGCACCGCATCCGATGCAGGGACTGACCGTGTACTTTTCGGGGGAGGAATCGGGTGACATAAGACAGGGCATGCTTTTGCGAAGAACAGAAGGAAACTGAATGAGGCGGGGCTCGTTTCTCTTGTGTAGAGTGCACAAAAAAAACGGCGGAAATTGAATGTATTTACTGTCAGACCCCTTCAATCGTCATTAAAATGACGAAATTTGATTGTTTCTTCCCATCTTTTATTAAGTATGCTATAATATCTCTGTCTGTAAATATGCTTTTGAGAGGTATACATAATGGCTATAGCGGGTGCAAGAAAAAAGATCCGAATCGGTGACCTTCTGGTAGAAGCAGGAGCGATCACTGCGGACGAGCTTCAGCAGGCTCTGGCAAAACAGAAGGAAGAGGGCGGCCGTATCGGTAACGTCATCATGGACATGGGCTTCATCAGCCGTGAACTTCTGATCACCGTGCTTACGACCCAGATGGGCATTGACTTTGTAGAACTTCGTTCCATCAAGGTGGATGATAACGTTCTCAAGATGGTGCCGGAGAAGCTGGTCAATCAGCACAAGGTATTTCCCATCGGACTGGATGAGGAGAACCCCAACATCCTGAAGCTTGCAATGGCGGATCCCATGGATCTGGCTGCGGTCGATGACGTTGCGATCTCGACCGGCATGACCGTTGAACCGGTGCTGGCGTTTGATGACGATATTCAGGAGAGCATCGGTAAGTATTACGGCAGTGCACAGGCGATGGAGGCCGCAGAGGCCTTCCGTATGGAGCAGGCATCCGGTGAGCTGACCGAAGCAGAAGAAGACATGATGCGGGATGATATCGAAAACTCCCCGATCGTT
>JAILAR010000035.1 GCA_024681515.1 Eubacterium sp.
CAACTCGCTATATACAAATAACTATATAAGTAGCCTGAATTAGATCAGGTAGAGGCATCAGGCTAGTGCCATTAAAAGACCGGAATGATGTAAATTATTTCGGGAATTTATAAATATCAACCATGAGTTGGTAAATAGCCAATCGTAATCAGTCATATCTCTCGTCGATCACGCGTTTTGTCTTCTTCTCACTTCGCGGAAGCACACCAAGCTCAACCACTTTGACAATGGGCGTAAATCCGATCTTGCTCTTTACCTTGTCGGCGATACGCTCGGACAGGTTGCGGAAATCCACGCTTCCGTTAGTCTCCACGTAGATACGCATAGTATCCTTGCCATCCAGATGCGAGATGCGGATCTGATACTCACTGGAGGTCTCAGGGAAGTCACGCAGTACCTCTTCGATCTGGCTCGGGAACACATTGACACCCTTGATCTTCATCATGTCATCGGTACGTCCCATGATGACATCGATCCGCGGGAATTTGCTTCCGCAGGGGCATTCGCCCGGTACGATCCTGGACAGATCGTGGGTTCTGTAACGGATCAGCGGCGCGCCCTCCTTCACCAGTGTGGTGATAACGATCTCACCCGGTTCTCCGTCCGGAACCGGTTTCAGCGTCACCGGATCGATGATCTCCAGATAAATGAAATCATCCCAGTAATGCATGGCCGTTCCCTTATTACAGTTAATACCGATACCCGGACCGTAGATCTCGGTCAGTCCGTATACGTCATAAAGCTCGATGCCCAGCTCCTCATGGATCCGCTTTCGCATGGCTTCCCCCCAGCGCTCGGATCCGATAACACCCTTCTTAAGATGGATCTTATCACGGATCCCCCGTTTCTGGATCTCCTCTGCCAGCAGCAGTGCATAGGAAGAGGTTGCGCAAATGACCGTGGACTTCATGTCCATCATCATCTGCAGCTGTTTCTCTGTATTTCCGGGTCCCATGGGGATCGCCATGGCACCCAGCTTCTCACATCCCAGCTGGAAACCGATACCGGCCGTCCAGAGACCATAGCCCGGGGTAATGTGAATGCGGTCCTTCTTCGTGATGCCCGCCATTTCATAGCAGCGCGCAAACTGGGTCGCCCAGTCATCCACGTCCTTCTGAGTATAGGGAATGATGACAGGAAGACCTGTGGTTCCCGAAGAGGAATGGATCCGCACGATCTCATCCTCCGGTGCAGTCATAAGTCCCAGGGGATAAGCGTCCCGAAGATCCGCCTTCTCTGAGAAGGGAAGGCTTTCAAATTCCTCTACCGAATGCACGCCTGTGATCCCGGCTTCCTTCAGCTTCTTTCCGTAGAAGCTGCCTGCCGATACCAGGGCATCGATGCGGTCATTTACCTGTGCCAGCTGTGTTTCATTGATTCTCATGGTTCCCAGTCCTTTCTCGGATGTGTTTTATATATTTCACATTTCAACGTATTATCCACGCTTCACGATTCTAAGGCTTTTCCGTACTTCAGCAATTTGGAGCATCTAAGTCACGATACCCTGAACGCTACGGAAATAATCCAGTGCCCTGAAATTTAACTCATGCAGTTTCTCCGGAAGTCTGTCCCGGATCGCACCTTTCAGTTCCTCTTCTGTCAGTCCCAGAGCTCCGGAAGCAAGCGCCGCACCCAGCAGTACAACATTGACAATCTTCGGATTCCCCAGCGCCTTCACTGCCTCATCCGTATCCACAAGCAGAAGGTTATTCACCCTCGACCTTAGATACTCCAGCATATCCTCGGCTCTGTAATTCCCTCCGGCCAGAGCTGCCGTTACCGGCATCACTCCGCGAATGGCAGTCACCACCTGTCCTCCCTCTTTCAGGTAAGGAAGCATCCGCACTGTCTCCGCCGGTTCAAAACCGAGGATCAGATCCGCCTCCCCCTTTGCGATCATGGGAGACGTAAGGCCCTCTCCGATCCGGAGATGACTGAACACGCTTCCGCCACGCTGTGCCATGCCGATGGTCTCTGCACTCATAACCTGCACCCCCTTATGCAGGGTTTCGTCATACGCCTCCGCCGCAGATTGCGGCTTCGACGTATGACTGCACACCTGGAAATCTGCTTTGCAGATTTCCACCCTCTTCAAAGCGGCTGCCGCGATCAGCTTCGAAGCAAGGACGGTTCCCTGCCCACCCACACCGGTGAGTACGATATTCTTACGCATTTCGGAACCCTCCTTTCGGATATATACCATCACGCCGCGGATCATCCCCAAGGCGAGGAGTTCTCGTCCCCTCGGACAGATTTGAGATATCGGCGGGAGCATCTGCGTTCACCGTGGGCTGTGAGATATCACCGGGAGCATCTGCGTTCACTGCATGCTCCAGTGATTCCCCATTTACATAGGCGTCCGAACTCCCTGATGTATCATCCGCAGCCGAGTCAGTTTCAGATACCGATAATTTACAGGATATCGGTGTATCTCCACCTTCGATTGCACCTGTTGGGCAGATCTGCTTACAAAGACCACAGCCGGTGCAAAGGGTCTCGTCGATAGTAACCTTTCCTTCTTTCAGTATCAGCGCCGGACAACCCAGTTCACGGATACATTTCTTACACTGAATGCATTTCTCCGAAAGGATCCGAACCGGACCGACCTCCCGGAGATGCTTTGTGAAATCACAGGCCAAAGCGATGCATGGATATTTGAAAATGATCGCCTTTACGCCCGGCTCCGCAGCGACGCGGGCCACCGTTTCCACCGCTTCCTTATGACAGAGCGGATTCACGGTCTCCACAGTCTGAACCCCGATGCCCCGAAGCACCTGCACCATATCCACTTTTGCCACGATCTCACCCATCATGGTCTGTCCGGTACCCGGGTGCGGCTGATGGCCGGTCATGGCTGTGGTGGAATTATCCAGCACGATCAGCGTCATATTTGCCTGATTATAAACCGCATTCACAACGCCGGTAATGGCCGACGCAAAGAAGGTAGAATCCCCCACAAATGCAAAGCAGTTGGTATCCGGCTCTACCCGTCCGATACCCTGTGCGATATTTACACCGGCACCCATACAGAGGCAGGTATCCACCATGTCCAGGGGCATCGCATTTCCAAGGGTATAACAGCCGATGTCACCGCAGAATACACTCTTCTTCCCCTTCATGGCCTGTTTTACGGCATAGAAGGACGC
>JAILAR010000075.1 GCA_024681515.1 Eubacterium sp.
CACAATTTCCGATTCATCATTTACCCCCGGCGTCTCCTGAGTCTCCTCCTCGTCCGACAGTTCCTCTGACAGTTTCTTATACGAAAAAGACACGCTGATCGACATCCCAAAGCGTGTCAGAAAAATATCTTCAAAAAATGCGCGGATCTCTTTCTCCCGGTCTCTGGCAACTCCCGTATCCGCCATGGTGATCTGCAGGAGATTCTCAGACATTTTCATATCTCCACGCTTTACCAGGCGGTAAGACACATGACTCTTCCCGGCAAGTTCCTGCAGCAGACTGGGCCGGTACTGCTCAAACAGATTCTCCGGTGTATACTGTCCGGAAAGCAGATATCGCTCAACAAATGTCACTTCTATCCGGCTTGTGGGACCGAACAGAAAGTTTTTCAGTTCCTCCTCCACAAGGCGGATCACTTCTTTCCGGATCAGATGGGTGGATTCCAGATAAACGTCCATCCGCTGCTCTTCATGCCGCATCACCACCCGTGTAACCGTCGTATCCCGCATATACAGCTCAAGATCCTTCGGCAAAGTGAGGTCCGGAAAGACCTCATTAAATTTTCGTTCGCTCATATAGTAATCCTTTTTTTAATTCGTTTTGTAATTTGCTTAATAATTCGTTTAGTAATTCGTTTAGAAAAATACTTACATCAGACACGCCCGGCCAGAAGATCCAGCTCGCTCCTCAGTGCAGAGAGGATCTCTGCCTCAGGCACCTTTCTGAGGATCTCTCCATGCCGGAACAACACGCCTTCTCCGATCCCGCCTGCAACACCGAGATCGGCCTCTCTGGCCTCCCCGGGTCCGTTCACAACGCAGCCCATCACAGCCACCTTTGCAGTGAGCTGTGGATATTCGGCAACGAGACGTTCCACCTTCTCCGCCAGTCCGATCAGATCGATCTTCGTCCGTCCGCAGGTCGGACAGGACACCAATGTGATCCCCTCCTTCCGTATACCCAACGTCCGAAGGATCAGTTTCGCCGTACGAACTTCCTCCACCGGATCTCCGGTCAGAGACACCCGGATCGTATCGCCGATCCCTGCTCCCAGGATCATTCCCAGACCGACTGAGGACTTGATATTTCCACTCCAAAGTGTTCCGGATTCCGTGATCCCCACGTGCAGCGGATAATCCGTCTGCTGACTCACCAGCCGATGGGTCTCCACGCTCATGGGAACATCCGAAGATTTGATGCTGATCACAATGTCATGAAAATCCAGTTTTTCCAGCATCCGGACTTTATCCAGTGCGCTCTCCACGATCCCTTCCGCGGTCACTCCACCGTATTTCTCGATCAGAGGCTTCTCCAGAGACCCGCTGTTCACGCCCACGCGGATCGGGACATGGTACTGCTTTGCAGCCTCCACCACCTTCCTCAGGTTTTCCTGCCCGCCGATATTTCCGGGATTGATACGGATCTTATCCGCGCCATGTTCCATGGCACGGATCGCCAGCCGGTAGTCAAAGTGAATATCCGCCACCAGCGGAATATGGATCTGTTCTTTTATCTTGTCAAATGCATCCGCTGCCGCTTCCGTATTGGCCGTGCAGCGAATGATCTCACAGCCCGCCTTCTCCAAAGCCAGGATCTGAGCAACCGTTGCCTCCACATCACTGGTTTCCGTATTCGTCATGGACTGGATCGCGATAGGTTTATTTCCTCCGATCACCACATCCCCGATCTTCACTTCTCTTGTTTTATGTCTTTCGATCATATTTTTCTTTACCCCCTCGGCTGATGATACGCATCACGCACACTACGTGTGCAGACAGGGCGCGTGTGACCTTTTGACCCTATCATCACATAAACAGTTTCCGTATATCGTTGAAGAACACGAAAACCATCAGAAGCATCAGAAGAACAAAACCGATGAAGTTGACGATCATTTCCTTGTCCTTCGGGACCTTCTTCCGTGTTACGGCCTCGATCAGCAAAAAGAGGATCCGCCCTCCGTCCAGCGCAGGAATGGGCAGCAGATTCATGACGCCCAGATTTGCACTGACCAGCACCATGAAGCTGATGATACTGAGGATCGCATTTTTCATGCCGCCCTGTTCTTCCGCTTCATCGATCACATTGCTCATCATGCTT
>JAILAR010000092.1 GCA_024681515.1 Eubacterium sp.
GGCCTTTGTTCGGTTTCAGCCTATATACCTTTAAGATTTTACACTATCAAGGAAATCTAAGTAATATAGATCCAATTTGTGATAGAAACCGCATATCTTAACTTGTCAATGAACTATATACAAATATATTATATCGAACAAAAGTTCGATTGTCAACCATGAATCATAAAATAGCCATGATAGTTACAAAAAAGGGGGTTACGTATGAATCGGAGAACGCGGAAGAAAGCAATCGTGTGGCTGCTTCTGGCTGCATTTATATTCACGCTCTGGCAGATGCCGGGGGACCGAAGTGAGGCAGCAGCGGCAAAGAGTGTGGCCGGCTCCTGGAAAAAGGACTCTAAGGGCTGGTGGTATAAGTTCAGCGACGGCAGCGGTTATGCAAAGAATGAATATATTAAGGGTTATTGGCTGAACAAGAAGGGTTACTGGGTGACGAAGTGGGACGGCAAATGGCATCACAATGCCAAGGGCTGGTGGTTCCAGGCGGGAAGCTGGTATCCGAAAAACCAATGGCTCCGGATCGATCGGAAGGATTATTATTTCGACAGCCAGGGATACATGGTGACGAACCGGTGGATCGGGAGGTACTACGTGGATAAGAATGGTGTATGGACAAAGACGAGGAATATTTCGGATAAGTATCCAACAGATTCGCCGGCTGCAAATTGGGGAGCACTTCAGGTAAACGGTGTGGATCTTTGTTCAGAATCAGGGGAAAAGATTCAATTGAAGGGTGTCAGCACCTTTGGCATTATCTGGTCAGAAGGATGTGAAAACATTAATCAGGAAGCGTTTAAAACTGTTCAGAGCTGGGGAGCAAACACAATTCGTCTTGCGGTTTATACAGAGGGTGGTTACGGTGGATACTGTGAAACCAGCGTTCCGCGATCCACATTGGATCAAACAATCGAAAATGGTGTTGCTTATGCAACGAATCTGGGCATGTACGTGATTATTGACTGGCATATCCTGAGCGATAATAATCCGAATAAGTATATTGAAGAAGCGAAATCGTTCTTTGAAAAGTATTCCGCTAAATATGCAGATTACACCAACGTACTTTACGAAATCTGCAATGAGCCCAACGGTTCCACCACATGGGCAGAAGTCAAGTCCTATGCAGATACCATTATTCCGATTATTCGAAAACATGATGATGATGCCATCATCCTTGTGGGAACGCCTACCTGGTCTCAGGATGTGGATGAAGCGTCGAAGAATCCTGTGAAAGAAAAGAAGAATGTCATGTACGTACTGCATTTCTATGCCGCAGAGCATAAGGAATGGCTTAGAACAAAGATTACAACAGCAAGAAATGCCGGGGCGCCTGTTTTTATTTCCGAATGTAATATTTGTAATGCCAACGGAGACGGTTCAGTTGATTATTCTTCCGCATCGGAATGGAAGAAGTTTATTAAAGATAACAACTTATCATTTATCGGTTGGAGTTTATGCAATAAAGATGAAAAGGCTGCATTCATAAGGCATGATTGCTCCAAACACAGCGGCTGGACGGAATCGGATCTGACAGATACGGGCAAGTATTATAAAAACTGGTTCGGTGAAAACTGATCATGTTCCGTGATCGGAACATGAATATGAATTGGATGAATAATGTGAATCAATGATCTGCATGAGATCGGAAAGAGAGGTGTCGTCCTATGAAGAGAGCGAAGACCAGAGTCCGGTTTTGGGCATGG
Organism: Eubacterium sp.; assembly: GCA_024681515.1. GTDB lineage: Bacteria > Bacillota > Clostridia > Lachnospirales > Lachnospiraceae > Eubacterium_Q. The sequence continues at coordinate 1,704 of JAILAR010000092.1, forward strand.
CTTTTGGCGATTGCCATGCTTGTCACATTGGTTCCCCTGCTTCCGGCGAAAGGTGCGGGAGAGGCAGAGGCGGCTGCTGCGACAAAGAAGATATTTGTAAATGCCACCGCACGATATGACTATGCGTGGCAGGTGTTGGAAGAGACAAATAAAAAACGTGCGGAAGAGGGTGTAGAGCCTCTGGTGATGGACATGGATCTTCTCGAGGATGCCATGCAGCGCTGCGCGGAAAATGTTGTGGTTCTTGCCGCGACGGGACATCTCAGCCATGATCGGCCGGACGGGACCGCGTTCTGGAAGGTGGGCAGTCAGAAGAGTTACACTGAAAATCTTGCCAGCGGGCAGATGAATCCGGATGCGGTGGTGGCGGCCTGGATGGCGTCCGAAGCCGGACACCGGGAAGCACTTTTGGATCCGGAGGCTGTCTCAGTCGGGGTCGGTGTGCTTCAGGTAGGCGATGTGATGCATTTTTACTGGGCGCAGGAATTCAGCGGGAAAGCTGCAAAAACCGGGACACAGCCGGTGAACGTCAAGCGTGTCTTCTCCGTGGATGCGGCTGCCGAGTTGTATGACGCGGCGGCTTCGAATTCGGATTATTCCAAGATCCTGATCACATCGGGTACCTGGAAAAAAAGTGCAAAGGGCTGGTGGTATAAGTATCCGGACGGCAGCTGTCCCATAGCACAGTGGCTGCAGATCTCGGGAAAGTGGTACTACTTTGATGCTGCGGGCTATATGGTGACCGGCTGGCAGAATATCGGAGGAAAATGGTACTATTTCGCGGCAGACGGGGCCATGAAGACCGGCTGGCTGCAGATCTCCGGAAAATGGTATTTTCTGAATCCTTCCGGAGTGATGACAACCGGATGGAAAAAGATCAGCAAAGTCTGGTACTATTTTAACGGTGGAGGGATCATGAAGACGGGCTGGCTGAAGCTCGGCGGGAAATGGTACTACTTTACAGGCAGCGGAGCCATGGTGACAAAAGCACTGACCATCGGTGGGAAGACCTACCGCTTCGACAGCAGCGGTGTGTGCCTGAATCCGTAAAAAATATTTATCCTGAGCCATCGGAAAAGTTGCAAAGAGTCTGATCAAACTGCTATAATACAAGTTGTGATGCGTGCAATAATACGAGAATTCGCATTATTGAAATAAAAGGGCAAACGTTAAACAAGGGGCCTGAAACAGGTTAAAAACAAAAAGGAGGGTTACAATGAGGAACAAGAAGATGAAAGCAGCGCTTCTCATGCTTGCACTCGGAGCAATGGTTCCGGCTGCAAATCTGGATTCCCAGGCGGCAGAAGCGGAGGCGTCTCAGGTTGAGTCTGTGGAAGAGGCAGAGTCTGCCGAAACTGTAGAGGAAACCGAAGCAGCCGAAACTGCAGAAGAAACCGAAGCAGCCGAAACTGCAGAGGAAACCGAAGCGGCCGAAACTGCAGAGGAGACGGAAGACGCGGCGGCGGTCCAGGCGGACGGCTGGGTAAATGAGAACGGAGGAACTCGGTACTATGTGAACGGATCCTATGTGACCAGCACGGTCATGAAGATCAGTGGATCATATTACGGGTTTGACAGCGAAGGAATGATGTACACGAATACAACCTTCGGACTCTATGATTATGAAGATTATCAGTATTACGAATACCACGCAAAGAAGAGCGGTAAGCTCGTTGTAAATAACTGGTACCAAAATGACTATGGGGACTACTATTATTACGGAGAAGGCGGTCGGGCTGTAACCGGAATGCAGACCATAGGCGGAAAGCAGTACTATTTTAATTACAATGGAATGATGGAGAAGAATGCCCGTGTCCAGATCGACGATGTTTTCTATCTGGTGGACGAAGACGGAAATGTCTTCAACTTCGGCAAAAAGGCGGGGTGGAAGAGGGCGAACGACAAGTTCTATTACATCCGCGAAGTGGATGCCGGCGACTATACGTACCTTGAATTTACAACCAACCGGATCGTTAAGATCGGAACTTCTTATTATGCTTTCGACAGCAATGGTGCCATGTATGAAAACTGTCATGTATGGTGGGTATATGATGTCAACGGAGATTCCGCGACCTGTTTCGCCGGAAAGGACGGCGTGCTTTTTACCAATCAGTGGGTGAATGATTCCTATTCCAGGTATTACTTTACGTCAGACGGAACCGGAGCAAATGGAATACGGGTGCTGAATGACAAGAAGTATTATTTTGACAGCGGACGTCTGGTAACGAACAGTACCATAAAAACGGACGGTAAATTCTATGTCGTTGATTCCGACGGAATCTGCTATGAGGCGAAGGATAACGCATGGACGTATGCGGCCGGTGCTTATTACTATGTGAAGGACGGACAATTCCTGCAAGGCTGTGTGGAGAAGATCGGTTCCTACTATTACGGCTTTGACTGGAGCGGCCGGATGTATGATGATACGGAGTTTTCCAACAGTGGTAATTACCGTGCGAAAAAGGGCGGAAAGCTTTACGTCAGTGCATGGTACAATAATTACTATTACGGGAAAGACGGAAAAGCTCCGGAAGGCCTGAAGACACTGAGCAAGGTTCAATACTTTTTCCGGGAAGGCGAAGCAATTTCGGATGAGTATGTCTGTGTGGACGGAAAGCTGTATTATGCGGATGCTAACTGCGCTCTGAAGGAGATCACCAAGAACGGCTTCTTCTACGAGAACGCGAATAAGGCGGACTTCGTCTATATCAAGAATAAAGCTCCGATCAAAAATGAGTGGCTGAAGGCGGCAGGAAAGTATTACTATTTCGGAGAGGACGGATACGCATACCGGAAAGGCCTTGCGGAGATTAAAGGCAAGTGGTATTACTTCAATGAGGACGGAACGCTTGTGACCTCCGGATGGGTCAAAGAGGAGTACGGCTCTTACTACGCTTCGGCTTCCGGCGCTCTTCTGACCGGAGATCAGCAGATCGGCGGACAGTGGTACCATTTCGACGAGGACGGTTATATGAGAACCGGCCTTGTGGAGACAGAGAAGGGTATGTATCTGTACGGAACGGACGGTGTCTATATCGGACAGCTGAAGAAAGGCTGGATCGAAGTGAACGGTGCGTGGTACTATGCGAAGGACGGACAGTTTGCGGATGATATCGTGACGATCGGAAGTAATACCTTCTATTTCGAGTACGGCCGGATGATGACCGATGCGCTCTACTGGAAGGGAAGCGGTGCGCTGCTCTTCGATAAAAAGGGACATCAGGTGAAGAAGGGCTGGTATCAGATAGAGGGAGACTGGTATTATGTTCTTCCTGATACAGGATCTATTGCAAATAATCAGGAGGTTGTGATCGACGGAAAGACGTATGTGTTTGACTCTGATGGCAAGATGCACGTAACGGATTGGGATACAACCTCCGGTCTCAGCAGAACGCTGTACACTGTAAATGCAGACGGATCGCTGAAGAGCAAGAAGGAGATCGCCGACGGGTGGACACTCCATGCCGGAGCTTACTACTATTACAAGAACGGTATGCCTTATACCGGATGGGTTGGTAATTACTATGTAAAGAACGGACAGATGCTTCGGAATGAGATCACTCCTACCGGTTACTGGGTAGGTCAGGACGGTTCCTATCAGAAGACGGCCGGCTGGGTAAAAGACTGGAACGGAAATCTGAAAGGAATTTACGCAAAGGCCGGCGGAAAGCTCGCATACAATGAGTGGCTTACCATCGGTTCCAAGAAGTATTACTTCGGCGGTTATAATGGTTACTATCGTCAGACCGGCGTTCAGCGGGTTGACGGAGTATGGTATATCTTTGATAATGACGGTGCGCTGTTGCTCACATTGGGCAAAACCCTTCCGAACGGATGGAAGCAGGCAGGCGAGAACTGGTATTATTTCAAAGGAAAGAATATCGTAAACGGCGCACTGAACATCGGTGGTAAGATCTATGGCTTTGACAACAGCCGGATGGTATCCGGCCCCGGTTTTGACTACTCAGGTTATGACAGTCCGCATTACCAATGGGAGAACGGCCGTTACTATCTGAATAAGGATTCGCAGGCAGAGCTGACAGCAGGCTGGAGACAGATCGACGGAAAATGGTACTACTTTGGCGTGAATTACAAGGCTCCTTCCTATCAGTGGGTATCGGGTGGTTCCAAGGTCTACTTCCAGGATTATTACGGAATGGTTACCGGTTATAAGGTGATCCGTGAAAAACTGTATCAGTTTGGCACAGACGGAGCACTGATCAAGACCTTCAATTATGAGGATGGCTGGCAGAAGATCGGCGGAAACTGGTATTATTTCCGGGACGGAAGAGTCGTAACCGGTGATGTGATCACGGTCGGCGGAAAGACGTATCTCTTTGACTATGACGGTACACTGGCGTGCAACGAGATGGTAGGCGCTTACTATGCGGATGCCAATGGTGTGATCGTAACCAACAAGCTGATGACCATAAGCGGAAAGAATTTCTACTTTGGTGCAGACGGCAGACGGTATTACGGCGTATGGAAGATCAACGGTAAGTTGTATTACTTCGATGACTGATACCAAAAACGTTTTAACAAAATGAATGTGGCATCTGCTGCAGGCAGATGACTTTCGGCAGCCGGACGGGAAACCGTCCGGCTGTTTTCGTGTAAATGAGCCGTGCGGGACTGCGAGGGCGGTTTTCACATATCGATTCGGTCATTTTCCCATATTGCCCGTGTTTTGGAAAAACGATATAATTAACTTTATATGGGTATTTTCACGGATTCGCAGAATCCGGAGATGGTGGCATGGCTCATATCAATAAAAATACAGGAGGCCCTTATGCATTTCATGAATGTCAAACAGAAGCTGCTGATCGCTACGCTTGCGGGCGTGATGGTGACAGCGGGCGTCGGTGCAACGAAAGACACGGCACATGCTGCAGAGGCGGATGCGGATGTGGTAACTACGGTTGATGATGCAGAAACCGGTGGCAACACGGCTGACGTGTCTGATGATTCAACCGATGATGCGGAGGAGTCGGCTGATGACGAGACGGATGATCTTGCGAGTGCAGCTGATGTGGATGATGCAGAAGACGTGGATAACACAGATAATGCAGACAGCTCAGATGATGTGAACAGTGCAGATAATGCAGACAACGCAGTTGATGTTGACATCACAGATGATGCAGATATTACAGATAATGCGGACAGTGTGGATTCTGCGGATGACAGAGATACTGCGGACGCAGCAGATGACGCAGATATTGCAGTCGATGTATCGGATGAGAAGCAGAAGACTCCGAAGGATACCTTAGAAGTGGCTGCAACGCAAAACGGCTGGGTTACTGAAGGCAATTACACATACTATTACGTGGATGGCGTGAAGGTGTCTAATACCGTAATGGAGATCGATAAGAAGCTTTACGGATTCCGTTCAGACGGACGGCGGTATGAGGATGCTTCCTTCAGTATCGGAGGAAAATACTACCGGGCAAAAGCGGACGGAACATTATACCGTTCGGAGTGGTATTCCGGATCGGACTGGTATGGGAATACGGTCTGGTACTATTACTGTAAAGATGGAGCAGGAGCAGACGGGATCGTTACGATCGCAAAAAAGAAGTATCTCTTTGATCAGGGCCAAATGTGCACCGGGAGGGCAAAACGTGTCTCCGGTTATTCCTATTACGGAAATGAAAAAGGGACTCCGATAAAACTGAATACCAACGGCTGGACGAATGTCTCCGGGAAGTGGTTTTACTGTATCGGCGGACAGTTCTTAAGTTATATGATCTATGAGATCGACGGAAAGTATTATGGCTTTGCCGATACCGGCGTTATGTTTGATGATGAGAGTTTCGACGGAGGCTATATACCCAACGGTTCCGGAAGTTTTCGGGCAAAAAAAGGCGGCGAACTCTACAGGAATGAATGGTATAAGGAAAAATACTACGGACAGACCGTGAAGTATTATTTCGGGGCAAATTGTGCGGCCCCGTCCGGGTATGTAAAGGTATCCGGAAAGTATTATTATTTCGGCTATGGCGGAAAGGCTCTCACCGATGAGATTACTTACAACTCATCAAACTCAAAGTGGTATGTTGGGGATAAGAACGGGTATGCGAAAGAGGTTACAGAAACAACCGGCTGGGTAGAAGCCGGAAAAGGAACCTGGTATTATTTTCTGGACGGAAACCTGGTGAGAAACCAGGTGATCAAGCTCGGAAAGAAGTATTATGGGTTTGGCAACTCCGGGAAGATGTACAGCAGTACCACATTCACTTTTACGAACGACGGCGTAACCAGCTATTACCGCGCAAAGGCGGACGGATCCCTGTACGTAAGGTCCTGGTATCAGGCACCGACCGGAGAATGGTATTATTACGGTTCGAAGGGTGTAGGGGTCTCCGGATTCAAGACCATCGATGGAAAGAACTATTATTTCGAGAGTAATGCAAAACTCAGGAATTATGTTACAACCATCGAAGAGAGTGGAGTAACCTATATCATTGATGCAAAGGGCACCGGAGAGTGCGTGAAGGTTCCGGACAGCGGATGGTTTACCGTTGGTCAGAGAAGATATTACGCGCAGGACGGAAAACCCGTGAAGTCGACAGTTCTGAAGATCGACTCGAAGTATTATGCCTTTAATTCCGACGGAACACTTGCGGTCCACACGTTGGTAAGCATCTCCGGCACTTACTACCGGGCAAAGAAAACCGGGGAACTCTATGAAAATGAATGGTACGGCTACGAATACTTCGGTGAGGGCGGAAAGCGCTATGAGTCCGGTTTCAAGGAGATCGGCGGTAAGGAATACTATTTCGTATTAGGCAAACTTCAGTGCTCCTGTTACATGATGATAAACGGAGAACTTGTTTCCCTGTCCGCAAAGGGCGTTGTCTCAAAAGTAACAAAGGACGGTCTGTACTTCGTAAATTCGGGAACTGCGGTGCTGATGTCAGGAGGAGAACCGGTCAAGGGAGAATGGAAAAAGATTGACGGCTCCTACTACTTTTTCCAAAGTTACGGAACGGCGGCAACCGGGAGTACCTGGGCGGACGGAAAATACTATGTCATGATGGCGGACGGCACGATGATGAAGAACGGATGGATCCGGACAGGTTCGGATACGTTCTATGCGGCTGCTGACGGCACGCTTCTGACGGGAGAACAGAAGATCGACGGAAAGAATTATCTCTTTTCCTCCGGCGGATATATGCTGACCGGTTTTCAGAAGGTGAATGACAAGCTCTGGTTCTACGCTGTGGACGGAGCAAGGGTCGGCAGTGCCTTTAAGACCGGTTGGAATGAATTTCAGGGGGAATGGTACTATCTCCGGGAAGGAGCACAGTCACCGATCACTTCCGGGGAAGCGGAGATTGAAGATCATTACTATTTCTTCAAAGACTATGTGATGCAGGAGAATTATGTAAATCATAGTAACGGAAGGATCTATGGCAAGAACGGACAAAGGGTAAACGAGGGATGGATCCGGATCAACGGATACTGGTATTATGTGAAGCCGGATTACGGTTATTTTGCGTATGGATGTTCCATGAAGATCGATGGGAAGACCTATCATTTCCGCAGCGACGGGACATTGATAACGGAAAGCTTCGATCGAGGCGGAAGACATTTTGTGATCGGTTCTGATGGTGCGGAAATGCGGAATCTGGCACCGGAGGAGAAGTGGTCTCTGGTCGGTGCTTATCAGGGAAGCTCCTCGGGTTCGTATTACTACTGGAAAGATCCGGCGACTGCCAGCTTTACCGGTTGGTTGGACGATTATTATATCTCTTCCGGGATCATGTTGCGGAATGCCGTAACGCCGGACGGATTTCTTGTAGGTGAGGATGGAAAATGGATCCGGAAGCAGGGAATCCAATTCATCTATCCAAGCTCCCTGTTTTACATTTTAGAGGACATGGGAGGGTACGGCTATACGGAAGATGAACTGAAGCAGTGGTATTATGTGAAATCCGACGGCAAGGTCGCCAAAGATGAATGGCATAAGGTGGACGGCAGCTGGTACTATTTCAATGCAAGCGGACTCATGCTCCGGGGACCGGTGATCTATAACAACAAACTGTATCTGACTACTCAAAGCGGTAAATGGATCCGTACCGAGGAGGATCCGGAGGGCTGGTATGAATACGGCAGTACCTGGGTATATGTACGCTCCGGTGAACTGCTCAAAAACACTTCATTTACGGAAAACGGGAAGACCTACTACTTTGACAGCTATGGCAGGATGAGAAAGAATATGGTGGCCTACTGCGGCAGAAGCGGTGGGAATGGTTATTACGGTAAGGATGGAGTTCTCTCTTTGGCGCTTACCGGCTGGCAGAAGATCGGCGGAAAGTACTTCTACTTCCTGAAAAACGGTCTGGCTGTAAATGGCTGGATTCATCTCGGAAAGCAGAATTATTATATCGATACGGAGAAGGGCATGCTGACCGGAACACAGGTGATCGACGGGCAGCTCTATATCTTCAATGAAAACGGTGCGCTGACCAAGCAGGTCAGAAAGGTGAATGGCTGGTATGAAGGGACTGACGGATGGTACTACTTCCGTAACGGTTATCTGTTCGACACCGGTGAGATCAGCATCGACGGAATAACGTACTACTTCGAGAACGGACGGATGGTCGCAAACCGGATCTACAAAACGCGCTATCTGGACAAGAATGGTAAAGCGGTGCGGAACTGCTGGAAGACTGTCGGCGGAAAGAAGTATTATTTCGGTGAAGACGGAAAGATGAAAACCGGTTTTCAGATGGTCGGTGGAAAGGTTTATCTCTTTGATGCAATGGGAAGACTGATCCGGTAGAGGATCAGACAGTTTCGGGGTTACCCGGGAGAGGAGAAGAAAACATATGCATTTGAAAAATGTAAAACAGAAGCTTCTGATCGCAACGCTGGCGGGTGTTATGGTATCGGCAGGTGTGGCAGGTTCAAAGGATACGGCGCAGGCGGCGGAAGCGGATGCCATTATGGAAGCGTCAGAGCAGGATGGCGCGGATGCGGATGCCGGAGAGCTGGAAGGCGCGGATGAGGCTGACGCTGACGGGCAGGATGCTTCGGAGGATGAAGAGCAGTCTGATTCGGATGAGGCTGCCGACGAAGTGCAGGGAGCTGCGGAGCAGGATGATACGGATGCGGCAGTGCAAGACGGCCCGGAAGACGCGGATGCCGGAGCGCAGGATGACGCGGACGTAGCTGACGATGATGTACAGGGCACTGCTGAAGGTGCGGTGCAGGATGATGCAGAAGCTGCAGATAGCACTGTATTGAGCAGCGTAGATAATGCAGAACAGGATGCTGCGGACGTCGCCGGGCAGGATGCTGTGAATGCGGCAGATGTTTCTGATCAGAAGGAAGCAGATAAAGAAGATGCAGCAGATGTACCGGAAACCACGCAGGAAGTCCCGGATATGCAGAAGGCACCTGTGGACACCTCCTCAGTGAATGCAGAGAATGGCTGGGTGACGGAAGGCAGTAATACCTACTACTACATCGACGGCGAAAAAGTAAAGAGTACCATCATGGAGATCGATGGGAATCTTTATTACTTTGGATACAACGGTGCAATGAGTAAGAACGTTCAGATCGGTTATGGGAAGTATTATTATCGGGCAAAAAGTAACGGCGTTCTGTACAGGAATGAATGGTATAACTATTATGGGGATCGATACTATTATGGAGAGGACGGTGCCGGGTATCATGGGATCCAGACGGTATCCGGGACAACGTACCTGTTCCGTAACGGAAAGGTTGCCGTGGGGGAAGCGGTGCTTGTTGACGGTGTTTCCTATGTGGGAGATGAAAACGGTGCTCCCGTGAAACTGAAAAAGAACGGTTGGACTGAGGTCAACGGTCATTGGTTTTACTGCGAGAACGGAGCATTTGTGAACTATACGATCCGGGAGATAAATGGGAAATTCTATGGTTTCTCGAGCCTGGGTTACATGTATACAGATCAGGATTTTTACGCCAATTATAACGGGAAGTCCGGTTACTGCAGAGCAAAGGCGGATGGAACACTCTACCGAAGCGAATGGTATAAAGATCCGTATTCCTATTCTGACGGAGACAACTATTATTACTATACCAAAGATTTCTTTGGGGCCACGGGATATACGAAGGTCGGCTCCGCCTATTATGTTTTCGACTATAATGGATATATGAATCACCGGACGCTGACGCAGCAGCAGAATATCTGGTATATTCTGGATAAGGACGGTCATGCGAAGCCGGTGACCAAGGTGAATGGCTGGATCGAGAGCGGAGATGGGGATTATTACTATTTTATAGACGGAGAACCTGTGAGGGATTCCGTGATCAAAGACAAAGACGGAAAGTATTATGGCTTTGATTCTAACGGCAGGATGTATTCTGATTCGGAATTCTCTGTCAAAGTGGATGGAGAGTACATCTATTACAGGGCAAAGAAAGACGGCTCGCTGTATGTGAAGGAGTGGTATGAAGATTCATATTCTGAGATATACTACTATTACGGCGAACAGGAAACAAACTGGTATTATTACGGTGCCGAAGGTAAGGCCGCGAACGGACTGACAAAACTCGGCGGAAAAACGTATTGTTTTGACTATGACGGACGGATGATGACTTCCACGAAGGTAACCGTGGAGGGAGTTACATGGTTCGTTGATTCCGAAGGGCTCTGTACGAAGGTAACAGGAACCGGTTGGATCCAGTCGGATGGAAAGTACTATTATTCCGTTGACGGTGAATTAGTGAAGGATCAGATCCGGAAGATCGGCAAGCGGTATTATGCATTTAATGAATACGGTGTTCTTTATACGAATCAGCGGTTTAACTTTTCCGGGAAGTCGTACCGTGCGGCAAAGACCGGAGCACTTCTGGAAAACCAGTGGTTTGATGATGAGTATTACGGTGAGGGCGGTGTCGCTCCTGTATTAGACTATGAGATCGACGGAAAGAGATACTATTTCGGAAACAATACCAATACAGCCGGGATCGCATACTGTAACTGCTATGTTTTGATCGATTCGGAGGTATGGCGTGCGTCCGCGAAGGGCGTCCTTTCGCATGTGAAGAAGGATGGACTGTATTATCTGCAAAACAATAATAATAATCTTGTATTCCTTCGAAACGGTTCACGCGTGACAGCTGAATGGGTTACGGTGGATGGATCCACTTATTATTTCGATGATTACGGATACGGGAAAAAGATGGAGGGCGGTAAAGCCGACGATACAAAACTGTATGTAACGTTGAAGGACGGATCGCTGGCGAAGAACGGATGGATCCGTACACAGGACGGAACCTACTATGCTAAGCCGACCGGAGAACTGCTGACCGGAGAACAGAAGATCGATGGAAAGCGCTATTTCTTTTACGACTATGGACAGATGCGGACAGGAATCATACGTGTAAACGATGCTTACTGGAGATACGGAAATGACGGTGCCCGGGTGGGCAAGGCGCTGACCGTTGGCTGGAACAAGATCGAAGGCGAATGGTATTACATGAAGGAAAACGGCTCGATGTTTGACAACGGTGCCATAAAGATCGAAGAGAAGGATTACTATTTCAGTAATTATCGGATGATGTCCGATTATGTGTACAATCATTCTGTCTATGGAAAGAATGGGCAGCTGGTTCTGAAGGGCTGGTATCAGATCGGGGATAAATGGTACTATGTGGATCCGGAAACCTCGAAAGCGGTTTACTCCGAGGTGGTGGAGATCGGCGGAAAGAAGTATTATTTTAATTATGACGGAGTGATGCAGGCGGATACGATCGTTTATTACAATGACAAATATCTCACGGTGGATGCAAACGGAGTCATTGTAAAAGAAGGAGCGTTGAAGAAGGGCTTTATCCTGACGCCGATGGGCATTTACGGCTACAATTCCGGAAATATGAATGAGCCTTATACCGGCTGGGCGGGCGAATACTACGTGTCCGGCGGCATGATGTTGACCGGCATGGTCGTTGAAGGAAAGTATTATTTAGGTGAGGACGGAAAACGCGTAAAGAAACAGGGGTGGCAGTCCTCATATCCGATCATGATGATGGAGGATGACTATGAATATCGGGATGAACTTGTGACTGAAGGCTACACGCTGGATGACGTGAAGTGCTGGTATTACGTTAAAGCCAATGGCGAGGCCGCGGTAAGTGAATGGCTGAAGATCGGTGGCAGCTGGTACTATTTCGATTCGATGGGCATAATGATCCGGGGACCGAGAATGATCAACGGAAAGCTGTATCTGATGACCATGGACGGAAAATGGATCCGGACCGTTGAGGATCCGACGGATGGATGGTACGAATATGAAGGATCCTATATCTATGTAAGGTCCGGACAGATCCTGACGGATACCTACATAACCAAATTCGGTTTAAAATACTACCTGGATGAAAGAGGCATCATGTTGAAAGACAGCTTTTACGGACTGGTCGACGGCAGTTATATGACCTATTTCAGTAAGAACGGTGGAGGAGATACATCCAAGACGGGCTGGCAGAAGATTAACGGAAAGTACTACTATTTCCTGAAGGACGGACGTGCCGCATACGGATGGGTGCATCTCGGAAAACAGAATTATTATATCGACATGGATGAAGGTATGCTGACAGGAACCCATGCAGTGAACGGGCAGCTCTGCACGTTTAACTCCAACGGAGCGCTGGTGAGCATGGTTGTAAAGCATAACGGCTGGTACGAAGGAACCGATGGATGGTACTATTTCCGAAACGGATATCTGCTTGAAGAGGGAGAATATGTGATCGGCGGAAAGACGTATTATTTCGATGACTACAAGATGGTCGCAAACGCCTTCCATGGAGGCAAGTACTATGACAAGAACGGTCAGGCTCTGAAGAATACCTGGAAGAAGATCGGCGGCAGCAAGTATTACTTCGGTTCTGACGGATTGTCATACATCGGATTCCATAAGATCGGCGGGACGGAATACCTGTTTGATGTATTCGGACGGCTGATCAAATAGTATTGATCCGGCGATGGAAAATAAGGGGGATTCCAATTATGGAATCCCCCTTTTCATGTTGGAGATCCGGGGATCAACTTTATGTAAACATTGTTTGCTTTTTTGAGGCTTTGTGCTATAATTATTCAGTTAAAGTCTGTCCAATTGCAGAATAATACAGAGCACGTCAGTGTGAAATGTGAGATATAAACAGGTGGAATTGTGGAAAAGCAGGAAAATCGGAAAACAAAACAAAAGGAAAGCCGAAGGAAAAGGATCCTTTACATAGAGCATTATGCGGGTTCTCCGACCATGGGCATGGAATTCCGGCCTTATTATCTGGCGAGAGAATGGGTCCGGATGGGGTACCGAGTGGATATCGTTGCGGCGGATTATTCGCACCTTCGGGCTGTGAATCCGAAGATCGAACATGATTTTCAGTGTACCATGGAGGACGGGATCCGATATCATTGGATCCATACGCGTGAGTATTACGGAAATGGAGCCGCCCGTGCGATCACCATGGCTCAGTTCCTCTCGAAGCTCTGGGGAGCTGCGGGAAGGATCGCGGAGAAGTATCGGCCGGACGTGATCATTACCTCTTCCACATATCCGCTTGACACTTTTGTAGGACAGAGGATACGGAAAAAGACAAAGAAGCAGAAAAAACATGATGTTACTTTAATTCATGAAGTACACGATATGTGGCCGGCGACCCTGATCGAAGTCGGGGGAATGTCAAAGCATCATCCCTTTACGGTGGCCATGCAGATCGGTGAAAACTCTGCATATAAGAGATCAGATGCTGTCGTTTCGCTCCCACCGCTCACGGAGCCTTATATGAAGGAACATGGACTAAAGGACGGAAAATGGTACCATGTTCCCAATGGCATCGTGGAAGCAGAGTGGCAGGATCCTGAGCCTGTTCCGGAGGAGCACCGGGCGGTGCTGGAAGAACTAAGGAGAAGGGGAAGGTTTATCGTCGGCTATTTCGGCGGACATGCCATCTCCAATGCGCTGGACGGACTTCTGGACGCTGCGGCCTGTACGGAGAAACGGGAGAGCAGAGCCTCTTATGTGCTGGTCGGTGACGGGGTTGAGAAGGATCGCCTCGTGAAACGCGCAAAGGAAATGGGACTGAAAGAAGTATATTTCCTTCCGAAGGTTCCGAAGAAATCGATCCCCTCGCTGGTGCAGTGGTTTGACTGCTCCTATGTGGGTGCCATGAATTCTTCCCTCTACCGTTTCGGCCTTTGTATGAATAAGATCTTTGATTCCATGATGGCCGGAAAGCCGATCCTGTGTGCGATCACCACACCGGATGATATCGTAACGCGAAACGGCGCGGGAGTCATGGTTCCGTCGGATGCTCCGGAGGAGATCGACAGGGTCGTGGCGGAGTGGGAACAGCTGCCGGAGAAGGAACTTCAGAAAATGGGCGATGCCGGACACAGGGCAGCGCTTGAAAAATATACCTACAGGAAACTGGCGGAAGATTTCGCAAAACTCTTTTCATAAATTAATACAAGGAGATCATAAGACATGGGTGATATGAAAACAGAACTCTTGAAGAAAATCGAAGATCGGACACTGGTTGCAGGCGTCGTCGGCCTGGGATATGTGGGCCTTCCGCTGGCAGTCGAGAAGGCAAAGGCAGGGTTCACCACCATCGGCTTTGACGTACAGAGTGCGAAGGTTGACATGGTAAATGCCGGACATAACTATATCGGGGATGTGGTGGATTCGGATCTGGAAAAGCTGGTCAGGGAAGGAAAACTGAAAGCTACATCAGATTTCTCCTTCATCAAGGATGTGGACTTTATCGCTATCTGCGTACCGACACCGCTGGACAGTCATCAGGAGCCGGATATCAGTTATGTTCGCGATTCTACTATCGCCATTTCTAAATATCTTAAGAAGGGGACCATGGTGGTTCTGGAATCTACCACCTACCCCGGCACCACGGAAGAACTTATCAAACCGCTTCTGGAAGAGGGAAGCGGACTTACTTGTGGCGAAGATTTCTATCTCGGATTCTCTCCGGAACGTGTCGATCCGGGCAATCTCATTTACAAGACTAAGAATACACCGAAGGTGGTGGGTGCGATCTCCAAGGACGGCGGTGAGGTGATCTCCGCTATGTACCGTGCGGTTCTGGAAGGGGATGTCTTTACCGTGTCTTCTCCGGCGGTCGCGGAAATGGAGAAGATCCTGGAGAATACATATCGAAACATCAATATCGGCCTCATTAATGAGATCGGCCGTCTCTGCCATGAGATGGGGATCTCTGTATGGGAGGTTATCGATGCGGCGAAGACCAAGCCTTACGGTTTCCAGGCCTTTTATCCGGGCCCGGGTCTCGGTGGACACTGCATTCCGCTGGATCCTTATTATCTTACCTGGAAGGCGAGAGAATATGGATTCCACACCACGTTGATCGAGAACAGCATGGTCATCAATGACAGCCAGCCGGAGTACTGCGTGGAACGTGCCATGCACATTCTGAACCGTCATAAGAAAGCGATCAACGGTGCACGGATCCTGCAGTTGGGCGTGTCCTATAAAAATGATATCGATGACTATCGTGAGAGCCCGGCTATCCGTGTGCTGAAGGAGCTTCGGAAGGTGGGTGCTGAGGTGGATTACTTCGATCCCTGGGTTCCGGAGTTTAAGAACATGTACGGCGAAAGCGGAAAATCCATCCCGGAGCTGACGCCGGAAGTCGTTGCACAGTATGATCTGGTTATGATAACCACGGCACATCATAATGTGGACTATGAGATGGTGCAGAAGGCGGCGAAAGCTATTTTCGATACCAAGAATGTGATGAAGGATGTGACACCGAGGGACAATATCGAAGTGCTGTAAATAAGCGCGAAGTGTTAAATAAGAGGTTCATGTATGGAAAAAAAGAACTGTATCTTTTTCCTGCCGTATCCTTTGGAGAAGACCGGTAACCGGGCCCGTCAGCTGCGGCCGCGAAAGATGCTGGAAGCCTTTCGTGCCATCGGTTACAAGGTCTATACGATCCATGGATATGCAGAGCAGAGGAAGCATAAGATCTGGAAACTGAAGAAGATGATCGAAGAAGGTGTGCGGTTTGATTTCATGTATGCAGAGTGCAGTACGGAACCCATGCGTCTTACGGAACCAAATCATTTGCCGACGCACCCGGCTCTGGACTTCGGATTGTTCAAATACCTGAAGGCAAAGGACATCCCGATCGGCCTTTTCTACTGTGATATCTACTGGAAGTTCCCGGTGTACCGGGAGGCAGTGTCCGGTGTGAAATACAGGGTGGCCATCCATGAATATAAGAGAGATCTTACGGAGTATGAAAAATTCCTGACGCGTTTCTATGTCCCGGATCTGAAAATGTGTGAATACATAGACCGGGAGAAGATCACGGCCATGGCAGAAGCACTTCCGCCGGGAGCGGACTTTGCAGAGGTTCCCGAGCGGTCGGATATCGGAAGGGATTTCCGTGAAAAACCGCTGCAGATCTTTTATGTAGGTGGGATCCTGAATCATTATCGGATCGATTCCCTGCTGGCTGCGGTGAAGGATCTGGAGGATGTTCGGGTTACTGTCTGCTGCCGGGAGGATGAATGGGAAAAGCGCCGGGAAGAATGGGAACCGTTGCTGACGGACCGGGTGGAGATCATTCACAAAAATGAAGATGAACTCGGGCCTTACTATGAGAAGGCGGATATCGGTTCTCTGCTTTTTGAAAACGGAGAGTACTGGGGACTGGCCCAACCGGTGAAGGCGTTTGAGTATCTGGCACATGAACTGCCGGTACTTGTGACGGAAGATACCGCCATCGGGCGTTTTGTGGATTCTGTGGGGTATGGCTGGTGCATTCCCTGCGAAGAGACTGCAATCCGCGCACAGCTTTCGGTGATCATGGCGGATCCCGCGCAACTGGATCAGAAGCGTGCGCAGGCCAAATGCCGGAAGACGGCGCAGCTGTGGACCGCGAGGGCAGAGCAGGTGGCACGGGGACTGACACAGAACAAAGAATGATATTTCGGAGCGCTTTAAGCGTGAGTAATGCATAGAAGGTCTATACAGTAAATGCCGCGACTACGAATTATCCGGAGAGGGCGGCATGGTTCAAAAGAAACGGAAGTATGGAATAAGAAAGGACAGGAGAACATGAAATACGCACTGATCGGCTGCGGAAGGATTTCGACAAATCATATCAAGGCAGCGCTCAACAATGGACTGGAGATCGTTGCGGTCTGTGATCTTAAACCGTCACATATGGAAGACGTTCTTGCAAAACACGGACTGGAAAAGGATGATTCCATTGCGAGATATACGGATTATCGGCTGATGCTGGTGGAGAAGAAGCCGGAGCTGGTGAGTATCGCAACAGAAAGCGGTTCTCATGCACGGATCGCGCTGGATGCCATCAATCTTGGAATTCCGGTGATCATTGAGAAACCCATGGCCATGTCCATTTCGGATGCGGAGGAGATCATCCGCCGCTCGAAAGAGAGGGGAGTGAAGGTTTCCGCATGTCATCAGAATCGGTTCAATGTGGCGGTTCAGAAAATGCGCCGCGCTTTGGAAAACGGACGCTTCGGAGCATTGTCCCACGGTTCTATCCACGTTCGATGGAACCGCAATAAGGCGTACTACGATCAGGCACCCTGGCGGGGAACCTGGGCAGAGGATGGCGGAACACTGATGAATCAGTGTATCCATGGTATCGACCTTCTGCGCTGGACCTTCGGAGATGAGGTGGAGGAAGTCTA
This sequence comes from Eubacterium sp., assembly GCA_024681515.1. Taxonomy (GTDB): domain Bacteria; phylum Bacillota; class Clostridia; order Lachnospirales; family Lachnospiraceae; genus Eubacterium_Q. The sequence goes on from JAILAR010000092.1 coordinate 19,402, forward strand.
CGGGACTACACGCCAGGTGCAGCACCCATATCTCGAAGCGGAGGATGTGGGAATGGCTGTCGTAAAGTTTAAGAACGGCGCCATCGCAACCATTGAAGGAACCGTAAATGTCTATCCGAGGAATCTGGAAGAGACGCTTTATATCTTTGGAGAGAAGGGAACGGTGAAGATCGGCGGAACTTCGACAAACAACATTGATGTCTGGGATTTTGCGGATGAGACGGAAATGGATGCGGAAAACAAAGGACTGAAAGAGGCTACCAGCAATGTCTACGGAAACGGACATACCAGTTTGTTCAGAGACATGATCGAGGCGATCGAGCAGGATCGTGAGCCTTATGTGGATGCGGTCGCAGGGCGGAATGCACTGGAACTGGTGCTGGCCATCTACAAGAGCCGCAAAGAAGGTGTTCCGGTGAAACTTCCGCTTACGGATTTTTCAACCATGGACATGGTGGGCACGTTTGACTGAATGGCCGGTTGATTGATCAGACTGAATAATAGGATGGTAAGGATCACCATCTGCGGAGACGAAGATGAAACGTACGGTACGTACCCGGTTCGTTTTGATGGCGCTGCTTCTTACAGCGTCCATCCTGCCGAACCTGGGCTTTGAAGTGAATACTTTCGGGTTCTACTGGAACTTCTACCGTGCGGCAGTCTTTCTGGTGACCCTGCTCACGCTGATATTATTCCGTGGTGAGATCCGTATCACGGAGCGGGGGAGCTTCCTTGGCTGGATGGGATTGCTCACGGCATGGATCGTGTACGGAGGGATCCTTTTTGTGGCGTCTCCCTATACGGATAAGAGCAGAGGCTTTCTGGAATTGTTCTCTATCCTGTGCGGACTCCTTGTGTTTTTCGGATTCTCCGGATTTGAAGTGACGGATCGGGAGATCGAATGGCTCCTTCGGATCGTATTCTTTTTGCTGGCAGGTCTGGTCCTGCTTGGCTATTATGAGATCCTTACGGCAAACCATCTGTCTACATCCATGTTTATGGATACAGAGAATTATGTGGCGGCACGTGTGGATCCCCATACCGCGGCCGGGATCATGTACAATGTCAATGACTTCAGCGCGATTCTTACGATGATGTGTCCGGTGGTGATCGGACGTTTCCGGATCCATTGCAGAAGGTGCTTTTTGGATCTCGGTTGGATCCTTGTCCTCGGCGTACTGATGATCAATCGGATCAACGATGCAAATATCTGTAACGCGGCGCTTCTGTTCGGAGTCCTGCTGTATCTTCTGGTTATCGTGTCGAAAGACAGAAGAAAGATCGGACGTGTTCTGATGGGGCTTGCCGGCTTGCTTCTGGTACTGGTAGGGCTCTATCTGGCGATGGGTTCCTCCGGAGGAGGCATCGTGGCCCGCTGGCAGGATCAGATGGATTATATGAGTGTAGGCGGCGGCTCGCTGCATGCCAGGTTCCTGATCTATCGGGATGCATTGGTGGCAGGGTTCCGTACCGGTTTTCTGGGACTGGGACCGGCAGGATTTCCGGTATACTGCAAACAGACTTATACGGAATCCTGGTTTGTGAATCCCCACAGTTTTATCATGGAGATCTATTCCCAGTACGGTATTATTATCTGCCTTGCCTTCCTGTTCCTGGTGGGATTGCTGTTCCGGCGGATGTATCGTCTGTATCGATATGGGACGACAGAAGCGGTACGCAGTCATGGGTTGATCGGGATCACCATGGCGGCGGTGTATCTGATCGTATCCTTTGCACCCAGCAGTTTTATTATGAATGCTTATCCCTGGGCTCTGCTGGCGCTGCTTTGTCTGATCTGGGAGCATGACAAATGTCTGATGGAGGTGCCGGTGACGGATCGATCGCGGGGATTTCGTACATCGATTCACGGACGACCTGCGTATGAGCAGAAGTGATTGATAATTGTTGAATTGCATGACTGAATCGGATGACCGGTCTGAAAAGATTTAATTGATGATCGTATCAGACGACAACGGAAAATGAGATAAGTGACGGAAATGAAAGAAAAAGATACAGAACAACTGCATATCCTTCATGG
>JAILAR010000149.1 GCA_024681515.1 Eubacterium sp.
TATCAGATTTATTCCCCGTAGCCCTGACGGAAGGCCGTAAGGTTGATATCCACGGTCTTCGGCGGAACCTTGGACTGAATGACAGTTTCCCACTGTTCCTTTGTATAATTCATATGACGGGCTGCCATGCCGAGAACGATGACGTTGAAGGTCCTGGTATTGCCGATCTTCTTAGCTTCTTCCATGGCATCGATGGCATATACCTGATATTTCTTCGAAAGATCCTCGATGATGTTCTCGGGATATTTTGCCGCACCGGTAACAACGGTGATGGGATCGATCCTCTGGTCATTGACGATGAGGACGCCGCCTTTTTTCAGGAAATGTGCATACCTGAGAGCTTCCAACCGCTCAAAGGCGATGAGCACATCCGCTAAGCCTTCTTCCACGATGGGCTCCGCAACCACTTCCCCCGCCTCGGTAGCATAGCGTACATAGGTCACAACGGATCCGCCGCGCTGCGCCATGCCGTGTACCTCGGAAAGCTTTACATCATAGCCTGCCTGCTCGGCAAGGCCGCCTAAGATCCGGCTGGTGAGCAGCGTTCCCTGCCCACCGACACCGACGATCATGATATTCATAACTGACATTTTCGTTATTCTCCTTCTATGATTCTACTTCTCGATCAGTTCGATGGCTCCAAAGGGGCAAAGCTGCTGACAGAGTCCGCATCCGTTGCACATGGTGTCATCAATCACTGCATAGCCGGTCTCTTCATCCTTTTTGATCGCCGGGCAACCGGGCTTCAGGCACATACCGCACTTCTTACATTTCTCCGGATCCACTTTGCACTTCCCCTTCGGCACGTAGGACTTGAGCAGTGCGCAGGGAGACTGAGCGATGACGACGGACAGCACGTCCTTCTCCACCTCTTCCTTGATGACACGCTCCATCTCTTTCAGATCAAAGGCATCGATCACAAAGACATCCTCAATGCCCATGGCCCGGCACAGCTTCTCCAGGTCGATGGCGTAGGTGGTCTCACCGTTCAACATCTTGCCGGTGGCCGGATGATTCTGATGTCCGGTCATACCGGTGGTGGAGTTATCCAGGATGATCACCGTTCCGGTAGCCTGGTTATAAACCATGTTCATCAGCGAATTCACGCCGGTGTGTAAAAATGTGGAATCACCGATGACGGCAACCCAGTTCTTCTTATACTCTTTGCCCTTTGCCTTCTCGATACCGTGAAGCATGGAGATACTGCCGCCCATGCACAGAGTGGTATCCACCACGTTCAGGGGAGCGACCGCACCCAGGGTATAGCATCCGATATCGCCGGACGCATGAAGCCCCAGCTTCTTCAGCACGGAAAATGTACTGCGGTGCGGACAGCCCGGGCAGAGAATGGGCGGACGGTTCGGTACCTCGGCAGCCGGATCGATCTCTACCTTCTCACCCAGCAGTTTTTCACGCAGCATATTTGCACTGTACTCGCCCTGCAACGTAAAGAGTTCCTTGCCTTCGCACTTGATGCCCCAGGAACGCACCTGCTCTTCGATCACCGGTTCCAGTTCTTCCACGATGACCAGTCGCTCAACTTTGGAAGCAAACTCTTCGATCAGCTTCTTCGGAAGGGGATGCACGATGCCCAGCTTCAGAACGCTGGCATGAGGCAGAACCTCCTTCACATACTGATAAGGGATCCCGCTGGTGATCACGCCGATCTTCGGATCGTCATAGGTCACCTTGTTCAGATCCACCGTGCAGAAATCCTCTGCCATCTGTTTCTCACGCTGCTCTACATATACATGACGGCCCTTGGCCATGCCGGGCATCATGATATTCTTTGCAGGATTACGAACGTATTCCTTATCCTCGGGAACGACGCGGTCTTCCAGATTCACCACGCCCTGGGAATGTGCCAGACGGGTGGTGGTGCGAAGGATCACCGGAGTATCATATTTCTCGGAAATCTCAAAAGCGCGTTTTGTGAAGACGCGGGCTTCTTCGCTGTCAGAAGGCTCGATCACCGGCACGTGAGCACTTCGGCCGATCATCCGGGTGTCCTGCTCATTCTGGGAGCTGTACAGTCCCGGATCGTCTGCTACGATATAAACCAGTCCGCCCAGCGCTCCGATGTAGGATGCGGTATAGAGCGGATCGGAGGCCACGTTCAGGCCTACGCATTTCATGGCACACATCGCTCGAGTTCCCACGATGGAAGCACCCATGGCAACTTCCGCCGCCACCTTTTCATTCGGAGCCCACTCCGCGTAGACACCTTCATACTTCACCAGATTCTCGCTGACCTCGGTACTCGGAGTTCCCGGGTACGCGGAGGACACCTTGACGCCTGCTTCCCAGGCGCCTCTGGCGATTGCTTCATTTCCGAGCAGGATTTTCTGCATGTTCTTCTTTTCCACTTATTTTGTCTCCCTTATGTTTATGTTATCGGAGCCTGTCGGCCCCGTATACTATCATAGTTTTTATTTTAGTTCTTCAAATGTCCTGTACTTC
>JAILAR010000010.1 GCA_024681515.1 Eubacterium sp.
GCAGTACGGTAAGGAAATGATCGTAGAGACGGTGCACGCCGGCGTGGAGTGCGGTCTTTTTGCGGATCAGATCGAAGGATTGGAAGCAGTTTCCTTCGGGCCGGATCTGAAAAACATCCATACCACGGAAGAAAGCATGGATGCGGCCTCTGTGGAGCGGACGTGGACACTGGTGCTATCGGTGCTGAAATGTCTCGGGGAGACTGATAAATAAAAGGATCACGCTCGCGTAAGAAGTATGGAATAAATAAGAAATGTAAATGTGAGGGTTGAAAAAGTAAGAATGGATCAGGAAAGATTACAGCGGTATTTTGAATTGTTTCTGGAACTGGCCGACCGGATGAACCGGACGGATATCTATGACAGGGAAGTGATCCACGGGATATTGGGAAAATTTGCGGATCTGTTCCATCTGTCCAAGGGTGTTACGGAGTTTTATACGGATCAGATCCATGAGCAGAATGGAGACGGCGAGCTGCTTGTGGGTTTTGAAAAGGGTCCGGCGGATAAGGTGGTGGTCCGAAAGAGGATTGTTACGCGTTCCGGATCCATCGTGATCGGGACGGCTTATGCAGCAGCAGATACAGCACCGTACACAAATGAAGAACTGGAGAAGATCGATGTCGTACTTCGTACGGTTGTCAGCTTTGTGGCGCGGAATCGCCTGCAAACCGCTGTAGAGAAATTTGGTTTCTTTGATCAGGACGGATACCCGAATCTGCGTTCCTTTCTTCGCCATGTCTGGCGTCTTGCCCAGAAAAATGAGCTTTACGGCCATGCAGCGGTTTGCTTCAATCTGAAGCATTTCTCGCTGATCAATCAACAGATCAGCCGGGAGGCGGGAGATCTGGTGCTGAGGAATTTTTTTGAGCAGCTTAATGGTGTTATCACAGGACGCGGTGTGCTCTGTCGGATGGGCGGTGACAATTTCGTTTCCATTTTCAAAGCCAACCTGCTGGATGAGGTCCTGGAAATGCTGGCGGGTGTGCCCATTTATGCGGATGAGAAGGGTGAGAAGCGCGTCATGATCTCGGCCAGAGCAGGTGTCTTCGTAATCCCGAAGGATTTTCAGATCGTGAATCCGGGTCAGATGATGGAAATGGTTTTCCCCGCAGCACAGATGGCGAAGCAAAAAGGCGTCAGTCCGGTGTTCTATAACAGGGAACTGTTTGAGGCCAGAGAGCACACGATGCAGATCCGGAGCCAGTTCCTGGAGGGACTGACCAAACATGAATTCCAGGCTTATTATCAGCCGAAGGTCGATATCGAGACCGGAGAGATCGTGGGTGCGGAAGCGCTTTGCCGCTGGTTCCGCGGCGGCAAGATGGTCATGCCCATGGAGTTTATCCCGGTGCTTGAGCAGAATATGGATATTTGTGTGCTGGATTACCACATCCTCAGCATCGTATGCAGGGATATCCGCAGATGGCTCGATGGTGGGAAGAAAGTGGTCCGTGTGTCTGTGAACCTGTCCAGAAAGCATTTGGTGGACGCGGATCTTCTGGAAAATGTGATCAGCACCATTGATACGTATCATGTTCCTCATGAGTATATCGAGATCGAACTTACCGAGACGACTACGGATGTGGAATTCAACGATCTGAAACGGGTGGTCACCGGCCTGCAGAAGGCAGGGATCTACACCTCTGTCGATGATTTCGGAAATGGTTTTTCTTCCCTGAACCTGATTCGGGCCATCCCCTGGGATGTGCTGAAGATCGACCGCAGTCTGCTGCCCATGGATGAGGAGCAGGAAGAGAGCATCACAAACCGGATGTATAAGCACATCGTATCGATGGCGAAGGATATCGGGATCGACTGCGTGACCGAGGGCGTGGAGACTCTGAAGCAGATCGACATTCTGCGGGAGAACGGCTGCCCGGTGGCACAAGGATTTTATTTTGACAAGGCACTGCCGGTGGAGGAGTTTGAAAAACGCTTAAACGGAGAACCGTATACGATCGAGAAGTGAAGTTCGCAAGTACTGGTTATGCAGGATTGCGCAGATTGGAATCAAAGAAAATAGTTATCATGTATGTTTATGTGCCGGTACGGTTGACATAACATTTTCGAGCGTGAAAAGAAAGGAGGGGGCATCATGAAGGGAATCGCCGGATTCTATAATAAATTATCCGTAAAGACCATAGCTGCGATCACCGTCCTGGTGTCTCTTCTTACTGTAATGATCGGCTTTTTCGGATATATAGTTTTTACCAGGACCATGATGAAGGAAAGTACCAACTATGTAAAGGAGACTGCGGAAGCTGTGCAGAATAATTCCATGGAGTGGGATTTCGCGGATTATCTGAAGGTCGGAGCAGTTCGAATGGATGAACTGGCG
>JAILAR010000049.1 GCA_024681515.1 Eubacterium sp.
TGTGTCCCTGCTGCAGATCGTAAAGACCTGTGGTTATCCCCAGAAGATACGAAGAGGCTTCCTGTATTCTTCAGGAGATACCTACTTCTCGGCCATCACACCTTCCGGAACCGGAGGACAGCCGGCCATCATATTCTTCATGATGAAGGACGGCATCCCGGGGGCGGTGATCACCGCAACGCTTGTGATCAACTTCATCGCCTTCAACGTGGGTCTGTTATTCTTCGGAGTCATTGGGTTCCTGCTGGCGCCAAATGTATTCATGAACTACAGTCCCATGTGCAAGGCGTTCATCATCGCAGGATTCGTGATCTTCCTGACACTCTTTATCCTGGGCGTGCTGATGATCCGGAAACGGGAGCTCATCTTCCGGCTGGCCATGAAGTTTATCGGCTTCCTTCATAAGATCCACCTGGTCAAGCGTCAGGAGAGGATCCAGAAGAAGCTGGAAAAGGTCATGGAGGAGTACAAGACCTGCGTAAATGTGGTCGCCGGCCATAAGGGGATGTGGTTTAATGCCTGTCTTATGAATATCCTGCAGCGGTTTGTGCAGATCGTTGTTACGGTTTTCAGTTACCGGGCACTGGGTGGCATGGGCCCCATTCGGGAGCTGTTTTCGACGCAGTGCTTTGCGACCATCGGTGCAACCTGTATCCCGATCCCGGGAGCCATCGGTATATCGGATTACCTGATGATCGAGGGATATATGAATCTGATGGAACATGATTTTGCATTCCAGGTTCAGATGCTGAGCCGTGGATTGTCCTTCTACTGTTGTATCATCGTGAGTGGAATCACTTTGATGATCGGATTGATGTCGTTAGGGAGAAGAAAGAAGAAATGATAGGAGTATTTGATTACACGGTTATACTGACGTATTTGTCTGCCATGGCAGGCGTACTGGGGATCATCGTTTCCCTTTACGGAAACGGACACCCGTACATGGGATGCTTTTTCCTTCTGTTCTGCGGACTCTGTGATGCGTTTGACGGCAAGGTGGCCAGAAAGAAGAAGAATCGTACGGACTTTGAGAAGAGCTTCGGTATTCAGATCGACTCTCTGGCGGATCTGATCTCCTTCGGCGTTCTGCCGGGTGCCATCGGCTTCGGGCTGGTACGTGCCAGCGAGAAGTATCTGGATCTTCCGGTGCTTCATCCGGTGGATCAGGATAAGGCCATCCTGTATCCTGTGCTCTTTATCGTGATCATTATCATGTATGCACTGGCGGCTCTGGTCCGTCTGGCATACTTCAACGTAACAGAGGAGGAGCGCTCCAGAACGGAGGGCGGTGTAAGAAAGACATATGTCGGTCTTCCGGTTACCTCATCAGCGCTGATCTTCCCGTCAGTGCTTCTGATCCGCTTTATCACCCGTGTGGACTTTACACCGATCTACTTTGCGGTTATGGTGATCACAGCATTCCTGTTTGTATCCCGTGTCCGTATTGCCAAGGCCGGAACCCGGGGCATCTTCATCATGATCGGCATCGGAGTCGTGGAATTCGGCGTCATGCTGTATTTCCTGCTCACCAGAGGAATGTGAGGTTATTATGGACGGATTACATTTTTTATATCATACAGCGCCCGGAAGGGCGCTGCTTCATCCGCTCGGCAGTCGGGCCCTGTCCAAAGTCTGCGGAGCGTTTTTAGATTGTAAGCTGTCAAAGCCGTTGATCAAGGGCTTTGTCAAAAAGGCCGAGATCGATCCGGAGGAGTACATCATGGACGGTTTCACCTGCTTTAACGACTGCTTCTGCAGACGGGTGAAGGAGGGGCTTCGCCCTGTGGAGCAGGATCCATCGGTGATGATCGCTCCCAGTGACGGTCTGCTTTCCGTATGGCCGATCTCGGAGGATACGGTGATCCCGGTGAAGCAGAGCGAGTACTCGGTCCGCCGGCTTCTCAGGGACAGCAGACTGGCAGAACGGTATGAGAACGGACTCTGTCTGGTATACAGGCTTTGTGTCAATCATTATCATCGCTATGGATATGTGGAGAGCGGGCGGAAGTCCGTGAACCGCTTTATTCCCGGAGTGCTGCATACCGTGCGTCCCATCGCTCTGGAGGCCCGTCCGGTATTTATCGAGAACTGCAGAGAGTATACCTGCATCCGGACGGAGCAGTTCGGCGTCCTCACCCAGATGGAGGTGGGTGCCATGCTGGTTGGAAAGATTGCCAACCATGAGACCGGCAGGGCAAATGTGGTCCGCGGAACGGAGAAGGGAACCTTCCTGTACGGCGGCTCCACCATCATCGTGCTTGTGGAACCGGACAAGGTAGCGATCGATCCGGAGATCCTTGCGGCTTCCTTGGAAGGCATAGAGACCCCTGTAAAATACGGGCAGGCAGTAGGGAGAAAGATCGGTTCATGAGTGAACAGATGAATGAGCATACAGAAGAACATATCGAAGAGAATCAGGGAGAGAGTAAGGCAGAGAGTAAGGCTGCAGCTATAGCGGCTCCGGTGAAGGTCTGGAAGATCATCATCACGCTGGTCATGCTGCTGGTGTTCACCTTTTTCACGGCAGGGGTGTTCTGGGCCCTTGGCTCCTGGAGCTACCTGGAAATGGATGAGCTGCTGTGGCATCTGAAGTCTTCCATGAAGGATGCAAATCCGGACATGATCAAAAGCTTTGTTCTGATCGTGGGGGGAGCTGCGTTCCTGGCCACAGCCACAGGCGCGTTCTTCATGTTTAACAACCGTAAGAAGCCCGGGAAGGGCAGACTCGTCTATCGGATTACCACGCTGGCGGCAACAGCCATCCTTTTGATCGGGCTGGTTTCCGCATTCCTTGGTTTCAACGTGGGTCCCTTCCTGAAGGGCTATATGACCGTATCCACATTTGTGGAGGATCATTATGTGGATCCCGGTTCCGTGAAGCTCACATTTCCGGAGAAGAAGCGGAATCTGGTCTATATCTACATCGAGTCCATGGAGACCACCTTTATGGATGAAGAGAACGGCGGCGCATTTCCGAAAAATGTGATCCCCGAGCTCACCACACTGGCGAAGGAGAATGAGGACTTCTCCGGTGACAGCGGCGTACGGAACGGAGGCATCTCGCTTCCGGGAACCATTTGGACCATGGGCGCCATTTTCGGTACCACATCGGGACTTCCGCTGAAAACCCCGCTGGGGCAGAACGGAATGTCCGCGTCGGATGACTTTTTTCCAGGCGTCATAACCATGGGGGATATCCTGAAGAAGGAGGGCTACCGCAACCGGCTGCTCATGGGATCGGCTTCGGACTTCGGCGGGTGCGCCCTGTATTATCAGTCCCACGGAGATTTTGAGATCCATGATCTCTACTATGCCAGAAAGGTGGGACGGATCCCGAAGGATTATTTTGAATTCTGGGGCTACGAGGACAGGAAGCTCTTTGAATATGCCAGAGAAGAGGCGCTGGAGCTGGCAGCAGGCGCAGAGCCCTTCCAGCTGGTGCTTCAGACCATGGACACACATTTTGAAGACGGCTATGTGTGCCCGGAGTGTACAAAGGAATTTAAAGGGAATATCTATGCAAATGTGATGAAATGTGAGTCCAGGCAGGTGACGGAGTTTGTCCGCTGGCTGCAGCAGCAGGACTTCTACGAGAATACCACCATCATCATCACGGGAGACCATCCCACCATGGATAAGAACTTTACGAAGGATGTCCCGGAGAGCTACCAGAGAAAGACTTATACCTGCATAATTAACCCGGCTGATGCTGCAGACACTGCGAATAAGGGGAATGAAAAACGGGTGTTCTCCACCATGGACCTTTTCCCCACGGCACTGGCTGCGCTGGGCGTAACCATCGAGGGCGACCGGCTGGGGCTGGGAACAAATCTTTATTCGGATCAGAAGACTCTTACGGAGCAGATGGAGCTTTCCCAGCTGGAGGAAGAGCTGAATGCGCGCTCGGTGATGCTGGGCGATATGTATGGCGGGACCTATGTGAGTCCGGGCATCGGCACGTACAAGGATGATAAGTAGCAGACGACACCCATGAACAGGGTTAAGAATGATGAGAATGCAAAATAATGCACCTGCGCTTAACAGAAGACGCAGGCCGTAAATCAAGGAGGATACTATGGAACGAAAGAATCTTGCAGCAGAACTGGGCCTGACTACCTATCCGGGCAGAGGCATCGTGATCGGCCGGACACCGGACGGAGCAAAAGCGGTATGTGCCTACTTTATCATGGGCCGGTCCGAGAACAGCAGGAACCGTGTATTTGTAACCGAGGGAGAGGGAATCCGTACGGAAGCCTTTGATCCTGCAAAGCTGGAGGATCCCAGCCTGATCATTTACGCCCCGGTCCGTGTGCTGAACGGAAATATCATTGTTACCAACGGGGATCAGACGGATACGATCTACGACGGACTGTCTGCAGGAAAGACCTTTGAAGAGTCCCTTCGCAGCCGGGAGTTTGAGCCGGACGGACCGAACTATACGCCCCGTATCTCCGGATGGATGAAGTTCGGTGAGGCGGACAAGGCTTACAGCTACGATATGTCCATCCTGAAGTCCAACAACGGAGATCCTTCCCAGTGCAACCGTTACACCTTCAGCTATGACAATCCGAAGGCAGGAGAGGGACATTTCATCCACACCTACATGGGTGACGGAAACCCGCTTCCCAGCTATGAGGGCGAGCCTACGCCGGTGGAGATCCCGGATGTGAATATCGATGCTTTTACAGAGCTGGTTTGGAATGCCATCAACGCAGACAACAAGGTATCACTTTTTACACGTTTCGTAGATATTGCCAGCGGAGCAGTGGAGACACGGATCGTAAATAAGAACCAGTAAACCCGAATCAGGATCAGAAATAGAAATCAGGAATAGAAATCAGGAATAGAAATCAGGAATAGGAATCAGGAAAAAGAATCAGGAGGAAATCAGATGAACGAAATGGAATTAAAATATGGCTGTAACCCGAATCAGAAGCCGTCCCGTGTTTTCATGAAGGACGGACAGGATCTTCCCATCACGGTTGTAAACGGAAAGCCGGGATATATCAATCTGCTGGATGCGCTGAACGGCTGGCAGCTGGTAAAGGAGCTGAAGAAGGCGACAGGTCTTCCGGCAGCCACCAGCTTCAAGCATGTATCTCCGGCAGGTGCAGCAGTGGGACTTCCCCTGACTGACATCGAGAAGACCATCTACTGGGTGGATGATCTGGGAGAGCTTTCTCCCCTGGCCAGTGCGTATGCACGTGCCCGCGGAGCAGACCGTATGTCCTCCTTCGGAGATTTCATCGCTCTGTCTGATGTCTGCGACAAGGACACAGCGCGCCTGATCAAGCGTGAGGTCAGCGACGGAGTGGTTGCGCCGGGCTACACCGACGAAGCACTGGAGCTTCTGAAGCAGAAGAAAAACGGAAATTACTGTGTGATCCAGATCGATCCGGAGTATGTTCCGGCAGCCATTGAGACAAAGGATGTCTTCGGCGTTACATTTGAACAGGGAAGAAATGAGCTCGTGATCGATGATGCACTCTTCAGCAACATCGTAACGGATGCAAAGGAGATCCCGGAGTCGGCAAAGATCGACCTGGCTATCGCCATGATCACTCTGAAGTATACACAGTCCAACTCCGTTTGCTATGTGAAGGGCGGAGCAGCCATCGGTATCGGTGCTGGACAGCAGTCCAGAATTCATTGCACCAGACTGGCCGGCGACAAGGCGGACAAGTGGTTCCTGCGTCAGTCACCCCAGGTGCTGAACCTTCCCTTTAAGGACGGGATCCGTCGTCCGGACCGCGACAACACCATCGACGTTTATATCAGCGATGATTATGAGGATGTGATCGGTGACGGCGAGTGGCAGAAGTACTTTACAGAGCAGCCGAAGGCCTTTACCCGCGAGGAGCGGAAGGCATGGCTTGCAAAGAATACAGATGTAACCCTTGGCTCTGACGCATTCTTCCCCTTTGGCGACAATGTGGAGCGCGCCAACAGAAGCGGCGTTCGCTACATCGCACAGCCGGGTGGTTCCATCCGTGATGACAATGTGATCGAGACCTGCAACAAGTACGGCATCGTGATGTGCTTTACAGGTATACGGCTGTTCCATCACTAAGAGCGTGACAACGGGGACAGTCCCCATTGTCACGTTTTCCC
>JAILAR010000090.1 GCA_024681515.1 Eubacterium sp.
GATATTTACACCGGCACCCATACAGAGGCAGGTATCCACCATGTCCAGGGGCATCGCATTTCCAAGGGTATAACAGCCGATGTCACCGCAGAATACACTCTTCTTCCCCTTCATGGCCTGTTTTACGGCATAGAAGGACGCACGATGCGGACAGCCTGCACAAAGGACCGGAGGACGAACCGGAAGGTCGGGAGGAAGTACATCGCTGCCTTCGACTTGTGCAGAAGAATGTGATTCAATCGCCATCGGATCCGTATTCATTGTGTCCTGCGACGAATCCACGGAATCATCCCCGCTTTCGGAAGACAGGCATGATTGCCGAAATTCTCTTCGAAGAAAATATTCCATCTTCATTCCTGACCAGCAGATTCCCATGGGATACGGATCCTTATCCTCATCTGTCATGAGACCTTCATTCAAAAAATCCGTAACCGCAAAATCCTCCCAGAGCACAAAGCGGATCCATTCTTCGATCTGATCTCTGGTATACTCACCGGCTATGGCAGTTGTATGTTTCCTCTTTCCGTAGATCGCCGGAGTTCTTCTCGCAATCGTCTTCGCCTTAACGCGGAACATCTCGTCTTCGATCACCGGATCCAGTTCCTCCAGGCAGAGGACCACATCCACGTCATTCAGAAAATCAGCCGCCAGCTCATCAGGGAAGGGATACGGGGTTCCGATCTTCAGCAGATCCACGGGATAACGAAGCACCAGGCGTTCGAGTGCCTCTGTCGCATAGGCATAGCTGATCCCGGAAGCCACAATACCGACCCTAAGGCTGGTATTAAACAACTCCCTGTTTCCCATAACATATTCCATAACATCCGCGATCTCTTCGTCATCGCTTGCCGGAAATGACTCAATATAATTTCCGTCATAATCAGAGAATTCCTCGGCTAACTTCTCGTCACGCTGAACGATCTTCTGATGATTGGCAAAGGACAGCTTCGGGAAGATCACCCAGCGCTTTGAATCCTTTACAAAGCCTTCCGGCTTATGAACCGTATATTCTTCCGGATCCTTCACTTCCAAAGAAGCATAGCCGTGGCAGACACGGGTGGTGGGACGCAGGAATACCGGTGTGCCATATCTTTCCGAGAGTTCGAACGCATCCTGGATCATGGAATATGCCTCCTCCGCAGAGGACGGATCAAAGCACGGAACCTTTGCAAATGCCGCAAAGTGCCTTGTATCCTGCTCTGTCTGGGAAGAGATGGGTCCCGGATCATCCGCAACAAGGATGACCATGCCGCCTTTTACGCCAACATATTCCAGACTCATCAGCGGGTCGGAGGCCACGTTCAGACCCACCTGCTTCATGGTAACCAGTGTTCTGGCACCGCTGTAAGCCGCACCCGCCGCCAGTTCCATGGCCGCTTTCTCATTTACCGACCATTCCACATAGGTGGTATCTCCCCGTCTTTTTGCGATGGTCTCCAACACCTCCGTGGAAGGGGTGCCGGGGTAGCCCGCCACCACGTTTACCCCGGCCGCAAGCGCGCCCAGGGCGATGGCTTCATTTCCCATTAAGTATTCTGTATGCATATTTTATATGTTCCTCTCAGTTATCTCAGCCAAACGATCTCGGCTGTCTCGATGGCCTTCTCGTAGATCGGCTCGATGATCCCTTCCAGCTTCTTCTCCGAAGTCTCGATCTGTTCCAGGGTCGGCTTCGTTACGGGATGCTTCGCCACGAAGATGGTACAGCAATCCTCGTAAGGCTGGATGGAAGTTTCATAGGTCCCGATCTTCTGGGCGATGTCCACGATCTCCTGTTTATCCAGTCCGATGCAGGGCCGATAGACCGGGCATTCCACTGCGCGATCGATGACTCCCAGCGAAAACAGAGTCTGTGAAGACACCTGACCGATGGACTCACCGGTCACGATGCATTCTGCTTCTTCCCGTTTTGCCAGTTCCTGCGCCACACGGAACATATAGCGCTTCATGATGATCGTCAGTTCATCGTGCGGACAGTTGTCATAGATGGCCAGCTGCAGCTCCGTGAAGTTTACAACATGCATCTTGATGGGGCCCGCAAAATGAGACACGATCCGTCCCAGATCCTCCACCTTTTCCAGTGCACGCTCCGAGGTGTAGGGAGGCGCATTGAAATAAACCGCCTGCATTTCCACGCCACGCTTTGCGATCATGTAGGTTGCGACCGGACTGTCGATACCCCCGGATAGCAGAGAGATCGCCCGTCCGTTGGTTCCCACCGGAAGTCCTCCCGGTCCCGGAAGCACCTTGGAATAAATGAAGGCGATCTTCCGGATCTCAACGTAGACCATGATATCCGGTGTGTGTACGTCCACATGCAGTCCCTGATCCTCATATTTGTCAAGCAGTACTCCGCCCAGACGAGCATCCATTTCCATGGAATTCACCGGGAACTCCTTGTTGATCCGACGCACACGCACCTTGAAGGAGAAGTCATAGTCGTCATACTCTTCCTCAAAATACTGTGCCACGATCGCATCCAGTTTCTCCGGTGTCGGATCCTCCACGGTCCACACGGGGCAGATGCCCGTGATCCCGAAGGTCTGGGACATCCGAAGCACCGCCTCATCGTAGTCATATTCCGAATGCGCATCCACAAAGATCCGCCCGTACTCCCGGCGCACCTCAAACTGCCCCAGCGGACGCAACCGCGACCGCAGCCGCTTGCAGAGGATATCCTCAAACTTGTAACGATTCTTACCCTTCACGCCGATCTCGGCGTATTTGATCAAAAATGTTGATATTTTCATATTCCCACCTGATAAACGTATCAATATCTAAACACAGCACTCTCTTCTTTGATGAAGATAGATCGGCCGCTCTCCGTAATCCCCATAATACGCATGAACGGAAATGCACTTATAATTCGGTCCCTGACTCGGTTCCTCCGTCAGCACATACTCCGCACGTTCACGGATTTCAAACAGCATGTCATGGTTTTTTCCGGTAACGGAAAAGAGTTCATAGCATATACTGCATACACATCTTGGTTGAAGTAGAAAGTTCCCATCACCGTATACGTTCCGATACACATCTTCCGCATCCCCCTGAACGTACAGAAGAACAAATTCCACCCCCTTCGGATCCGCCCATCGGATCATCCGTGCATTTTTTGCCCTGAAAACCTTCAAATCCTTTGTTCGGATCCGGACAAACCCGGCTTTCTCTATTCTCCGGCAGAGCTCATCCATTTCCTCATCGAAATTTCCCTGACCATAATCGACGATATCCGCATACACATAAAGAGGATAAGCAGCTCCGAACAAAAGGATCGGAGTCGGGTCCTTACCGCAGCTGAAATAAAAAAGGCTGTGTCCAAGCAGTTCCCTATAATCATCGTTTGGTTCGTAAGAGCCAACCAAGATCTCACTCAGTTCTGACAAGGCTTCCACATCCCTTCCATACAAACTACATTAGATTTTATATCGGCTTACAAACTTCGTCGGTTTCCAGATATGATACATCTCCAACGCATCGATCTTCAACGAAAAAGGAAACGTTACATTCTCTTTGATCGACTGATAAAACCGTTCCATCTTCTCACGGTCCTTATCAAACGCAAGGGAGATATGCCAGAATCCGGAAGGCTTTCCTCCGACTTCCTTCAGCAGTTCCTCCCGAAGCGCCGCAATGTCCGGCGCCGGCTTCACCTGCAGATATACAAAGGTACCGTCCGTACTCAGCCCACAGCCCGTTACCGATACGGAATGATTTCCCACATCCTTTGAAAAGCGAAACTCCTCCGCATTCTTCAGGCAGACCGCGTCGTCCTCCTTCGCCCAGTGAACCATGGTGATGTGATATGGCAGTACCTGATCAGCAGCCTTCCGATCACATTTCTTCCCGAGTGGGATCTTATTCGGCGTAGCGATACCGGCATTCCTGCAAATAGTTTCTATCGTACTTTTATCGTCTTCGGAAAAAACCGCAACAATCGTGTGGCCCATGCTATACCTCTCTCACCCTCTCGTATAATGCCGCAGTTTCGGAAGCAGCTTTGCCACCGTATCGATGGCATACTGTACCTCTTCCTCTGTGTTCTCCTCACAGAAGCTGAACCTGAGGGTCGATTCTCTCTCCGCGGCCGGAAGCTCGATGGCGGACAGAACGCTGCTCGCCCGTTTCTTGTTCGACGAACAGGCCGAGCCCGCAGACACGTAGATCCCTTCGGCCTCCAGACTGTGCAGCATGACTTCCGCCCGCACCCCTGTAAAGCTGATGCTGGCGATATGCGGCGCACCCTTGGAATGATCATAGACCTCCGGCAGAGCCGTCAGCCCGGCGATCAGTTTGTCCCGCAGCGCCGTGATCTTCGCCACACGCGTGTCAAAGTCCGCAAAGCACTGACGGATTGCATCTCCAAGACCGGCAATGGCCGGAACATTTTCCGTGCCGGAGCGGAGATTCCTCTGCTGCCCGCCACCGTAAATGATCGGCCTTAGAAGCAGTCCCTTCTTCAGATAGAGGAATCCGCTCCCCTTCGGTCCGTGCAGTTTATGGCCGCTCACCGAAAGCAGCTCCACTCCCAGTTTGGATACATTGATCGGCAGCTTTCCGTAGGCCTGGATTGCATCCGTATGCACATAGATCTTCGGATTCTTCTTATGCACTGCCTTCGCGATCTCCCCGACAGGCAGAACGGAACCGATCTCATTATTCACCATCATCACCGAGACCAGGATCGTATCCGGACGGATGGCATCCAAAACCTGCTCCGGAGTCACGATTCCGTCTGCATTCACTGCCAGGCGTGTAACCTCAAAGCCCTGCTTCTCCAGGAAATCCAGTGTAGCCCCGACGCTTGGATGCTCTATGTTCGTAGAAATGATATGCTTCCCCAGACGATTCTTCGCCAGTGCCGTTCCGATCAGGGCCTGGTTATTTGCCTCCGTTCCGCCCGACGTGAACAGGATCTCCTCCGGCATACAATGCAGGCTCTTTGCCGCCTGCTCCGCCGCACTCCGTATATAATGCTCCGCCGTAACGCCGTATTTATGCATGGAGGAAGGATTCCCATAATCCTCCGTCATGATTTTATACATCAACTCCGCTGTTTCCGGATACACCCGGGTCGTGGCAGAGTTATCAAAATATGCTTCCATGATACAAACTCCATTTTATTCATGAGTCTTGCAATAAAAAAACACCTCCCACCATTTTACAACGAATTGATGGGAAGTGCTACTTTTTTTTGCGGCACGCGCCGCATACTCATCCGCCTTCCGATCCGGTCCGAAAAGTACATGAAAGCCATTCAGATCGACAGTATAAACGGTACATTCAGTTTCTGGTGCGGAGTTCATACCGCTTCATCGGTTGCTTTATCATGTTCTTCACCAATTCGAACGTATGAAGCCATTCCTCATAAACCAGTTTTTCCTTCGGTGTATGTTCATCGTAATATCCAATGCTCAGATTCACTCCGCTTACCGTCTCACATAACGTGCAGATATCCGTAAAGCCACCCGAAATCGAGAGCTCATATCCCGTAGAGTTTT
>JAILAR010000098.1 GCA_024681515.1 Eubacterium sp.
GCAGTGGGTGTCGGATTCTCCGTACATCCACGCTTTTGACGGGCTGGATGCGGTGCATCATCAGATGGAGGAGACTGCGCTTACTGCGGCCATGCAGGAGATCGGATATGATCCTGTTTTGCAGGAATCAGAATCGCTTCCAAACGGGAAAGCGCTGGTGCGGTTGGATTATCTGAAGCGGAATATGGAATAGATGAGGCTGCCGTGGGCAAAAACGGAAACCGATTCTGACGTATACGATGTGAAGGAACGGGGTCTGATCATCTGCGCAGGGCTATGAAAAGAAAGAGATGGAAGGAGAGAAGAGCATGGACAGGAAAGTGGGAATAATCGGATACGGCAGTATGGGAAAGATGCTTCTATGGAAGTTTGCGGAAGCCGGAGTTATATCGAAAGAGATGCTTTTGGTTGCAAACCGGACACGGGAGAAACTGGATGAAGCATCCTCCATAGCGACGATCTGTGAAAGTAATGCAGAGCTTGCGGCAAAGGCGGATATCATATTCGTCTGTGTACGCCCCTCGGACATGAAGGGTGTGTTTGAAGAGGTGCTTAATTCGATTCAATCAGATCAATCAGTTCAATCAGATAAGCTCCTGGTTTCTCTGAATGGGAATATCACGTTTGATACGTTTGATAAGATCGGCCGTTGCAGGATGGCAAAGGTAATTCCGAGTCTTACGGCGGAGATCGATCGGTCCCAGACCCTTATCTGTTTCAATGAACTTGCAGATGTAAATGATAAAGAGCGTCTGAAACAACTTCTGTCCTGCATCGGTGAAGTGATCGAACTTCCTGAACATGAAATGGGCATGGGCTCGGAACTGGTAAGCTGTATGCCGGGATTTATCGCCTCTGTCTTTGATGTACTGTGTCAGGCGGGAAAGAAGCATACGGAAATCCCAGAGGAGCAGGTTGTAAAAATGGTGCTGAACACATTGAGTGCGACCTCTGACCTGATGCTGCGTAAAGGGATGACCTTTGAAGAAGTGGTAAACCGTGTGGCTACAAAGGGAGGCATCACACAGGAGGGAACCAAAGTGGTATATGAGGGCTTCCCGACTACGGCGGATCTGCTGTTTGAAAAGACATTGGAGAAGAGACGACTCATCGCAGAGAACGCGCGGAAGAGCTTTGATGAAAAGTAACAATGTGCGGTCTGATTAAATGATTGATTAAATGATTGATTAAATAATTGATTGAAAAAAGGAGTGATTAAATGTCACAGAATTTGATTGAAGAAATAAGATCTTCTTTGTTTGAACATCAGGATGAAAAATATCGGGATTTTCAGATCCCTCTTATGCCTACGCTTTCGCCGGATTCCATGGTGGGAGTCCGTACACCGGAGCTTAGGAAACTGGCGAAGGAGTTCGGAAAAAGGGAGGACATTCAGACATTTTTGGAGGATCTTCCCCATAAGTATTTCGATGAGAACCAGCTGCATGCGTTTATCCTTTCAGGCATGAAGGATTACGAGGCCTGCTTGGAGGGTGTAAAGGCATTCCTTCCCTATGTAGACAATTGGGCTACCTGCGATCAGATGTCACCGAAGATCTTTAAGAAGCATCGACCGGAGCTTCTGAAGGAGATCAAAGCCTGGCTGAGATCAAAGGAAACCTATACCATTCGCTTCGGCGTGGGGATGCTGATGGAACATTTCCTGGATGAAGATTTTGATCCGTCGTACCCGAAGATGGTTGCAAAGCTTCGCTCCTCGGAATACTATGTGAATATGATGATCGCCTGGTACTTCGCTACGGCGTTGGCGAAGCAGTACGAAACGGTCTTGCCGTATATCGAAGAACAGAAGCTGGATGTATGGACACATAACAAGACCATTCAGAAGGCAGTGGAGAGCTACCGGATCACACCGGAGCAAAAGGAATACTTAAAGTCTTTAAAGATACAAAGGCATAGTTGAATCGGAAATGAGCCGCTTTATATGATAATAAGTATGCATGGAATCATTTGACGTATAGGTATGAAGTGGGGGGAGAGCGTATGAAATCGGAAAAGAGAAAACTGATCTTTCGGGAGATTCTGTTTCTTCTGATCGTGGTCGCCCTTGCGGGCATGGCTGCAATGATTCAGACTATCGGGAAGGAGTTCGCCGGGAATAACTCCAGTTTTATCTTTTCGTCCACCAATTATGATTACAACGTACTGATCTACATTTTGGGAATGGCCGTGTTCCTTGGAGGAATGTTGGTTACATATTATTTTCTGTTGAAGAAGTACATGCCGGTTTTGAAGGAAGAATCCGGTATTCGCGTGGCTTTCGGACTTCTGGCATTCTTCTTCTCGGTCGCGATGGTTGCGACCAATGCACTTGCGCTGTTTGCAATGGTTGGGATGGCGGGGAATCTCAAGCCGGATTGGATGATGTTTTTCACAGTTCTCGGATGGCCGGTTTTGACATTTGCGTTTATGATCGGAATGATGATCCGTGCGAAGTAATGATTTCACGGAGCACGTCAACACGAAGTGCGGAGGAGAAGGGTTATGTGTCTGATCTGTGACAGAATAGAAGGTTGAATGATTGGTAAGTTGGTCTATGGAAAATCGCGTAAACTATATCGACAATTTACGATGGATCACGGTATCGCTGCTGGTTCTGTATCATACAGCCATGGCGTATAATACCTGGGGTGAGGCAAATTATATCTTCTTTGAGGAGGTCAAGCCCATTGCATCTATCGTGACCTTCATATCGCCCTGGTTCATGCCGCTGATGTTCCTGCTGGCGGGAGTTGCGTCCTCATATTCTCTGAAGAAGAGGGGGAACGGGGTTTTTCTTCGTGAACGTTTGGTTCGGCTGGGGATACCGCTTGTGGTGGGAATATTGGTTCTGACGCCGATCCTCAGTTACGTGGCGGATGTGACGCACAATGGGTATTCTGAGGGGTTCTTTAAACACTACGGAATCTTCTTCACCAGATTCACGGATCTCACCGGATATGACGGGGGATTTACTATGGCGCATCTCTGGTTTCTTGCAGTGCTCGTCCTGATCTCTGCTTTGTCAGTCGGGATCCTTCGGATCGGTCGGACTGGTGCCTGCCGTGGCAACAATGTGATTGAATGTGAATCAGACAAAAATGAAAGAAATCAAAACGGCAGCTGGACAAAAACGAAAGTGATCCTTGGAGTCCTTCTTTCGATCCTTTCAATCGCAACCTTTGATGTACGCTTTGGCGGCAAGCCGCTGATTCTTTACCTGTGTGTATATCTTCTGGGGTATACCATTTTCAGTGACCGTGAATTTGTTGATCGTATGTCCCGATTCAAGTGGATATTCGTTCTGGTTTTTCTTGCGGTTTCAATCGCAGATGTGGCTTTGTTTATCTATGTGAAGGGCTATGAAACCCTGAATACGATCTGTAACTATGCAGCTTTTGCAACTGCGATCCCGGCGTTGATCAGCCTGGGACATGATCATCTGGATTTTCGAAATCGCATCAGTGTTTTCAATGCGAAGATATCCTACACTTTCTATATTCTGCATTTCCCTGTGGTGGTGCTGCTTCAGTACGCATTTTGGCTGATGAATATGAATTCTATCACCGGATTTCTTCTGACCGTCGTTATCGCATATCCGCTGACCTTCGGTCTGTGTTGCGCGGTGGAAGTACTCATGCGGTATATAAAAATAAGACACCTGAAACAAAATGAGAGAAATAGATCAAATGAAAAATAGATCGAAAGATCGCAGAGGTGAGAAGGGTTGAAACTTCTGAATGATTATTTGCGAGAAACCTTCGGTTGCAAGGTCTATAAGATTGCCTTGAATGCCGGATTTACATGCCCCAATCGGGACGGGACACTTGGAACGGGTGGATGCATCTTCTGCTCTGCCGGCGGAAGCGGAGAATTCGCGGAGGATGCGACGCTGGTATCACGGAGCAGATCGAAGCCGGAAAGGCGAGGGTTGCAAAAAAGATAAAAGACGGAAAGTATATTGCTTACTTTCAGGCTTACACGAACACCTATGCCCGGATTGAACGGTTGCGGTCTCTCTACATGGAAGCGGCAGGCCATCCGGACATAGTTGCAATCGCCATCGCAACCCGGCCGGACTGCCTGCCGGAGGAAGTGCTTGACCTTCTCGATGAGATCAGGCAGATCAAACCTGTCTGGATCGAGTTGGGACTTCAGACCATTCATCCGAAAACCGCAGCCTGCATCCGGCGGGGCTATGATCTTCCGGTATATGACCGGGCCGTTCGGGAACTGCGCAGCAGAGGGATCGAGGTGATCACCCATGTGATCCTGGGGCTTCCGGGAGAGACGATCCCGGAGATGCTGGAAACGGTGCGTTATGTCTGTGACAGTGGTGCCACGGGGATCAAACTTCAACTGCTCCATGTACTGAAAGAAACGGATCTGGAGAAGGAGTATCTGGAAGGAAGGGTGCATGTTCTGTCGGAAGATGAATATCTGGATATACTGGAGCAGTGTCTTCGGCTGATCCCGGAGCAGGTGGTGATCCACCGCCTCACCGGAGACGGAGATAAGAGGCTCCTGGTTGCGCCGCTGTGGAGTGGGGATAAAAAGCACGTATGGAACCGGATCCAAAAAATCATGGAAAAGAGGGAGATTGAATGATTCAGGACATTTATCCGAGCAAATTGGATAATAGCTATAAAAACTTTGAGATGCGTGATAAGGATGTCCTTCTTGTGTTTGATGAGAAGGGACGAATCCTGATCAGGGAGAAGGACGGGAAGATTGAATTCCCTGTTGCTTCGGAGATTGAATGTGGAGAGAACGTATATCTTTTCTTGGTGGATGACCGGAGGTTTTTTCTTGCGATGGATTCCATCGATGGAAAGATTGATAATTCAGTCAATGATTCAATCGCAACATCAGAAGAGAATACGGATAATTATTTAAAACATTATTCAATCAGAGAACTTCGGGATCATTTTTCGGGAGAAGAGAGCACGAAGAAGTATCTGTTTGCAGCATTTACTGCATATCATTTATGGAAATGGTATTCGGACAGCAGATTTTGCGGAAAATGTGGATCCAGGACAAAGCCGGGAGATACCGAGCGCTCCATGTGCTGCCCTGTATGTGGGAATGTGATCTATCCCAGAATCAATCCGGCGGTGATCGTCGGTGTTACGAAAGGAGATTCGCTGCTCATCACCAGATACCGAAGCGGCTATAAACACAATGCGCTTGTTGCAGGCTTCACGGAGATCGGAGAAACTCTGGAAGGGACAGTGGCGCGGGAAGTGATGGAGGAGACCGGCGTTCGGGTAAAGAATATTCGGTATTACAAGTCCCAGCCCTGGGGCATGGCGCAGGACGTTCTGGTAGGCTTCTTCTGCGAGGCCGACGGGGATGGCACGATCCATATGGACGAGAACGAACTGAAATACGCCGAGTGGGTCCGCAGAGAAGATATCGTTTTGCAGCCCAACAATCTGAGCCTGACGAACGAAATGATGCGGGTGTTCAAGGAAGGGGAAGAGTAAGTCAAACCGAAAAAATGAGTCGAAAAAAACCGAAAAAAGCCCAAAATAGTTTTTGTGTGACAGTTCTGTGACAATTCGTGTGATAGAATGAGTTCAACAAAAAAGAAAACCCCCTTAAAACCCTTTAAAAACCCTTAAAAAAACCCTTTACCAAAACGGAGTCGCAGCGCGGCTCCTTTTTGGTTTTGGTATTTGCATTTTTTCTCTAATTTGGTATAGTATAGGGCGCGGGTAATTCGGGAATCAGATCGAATGCCCCGGAATTCTATGGCAATGCAAATGATTCAATTAACTCAGATAACGGAAGGAATCAGTTATGTACTATACAAATGTGATCGACATGATCGGCAATACGCCGCTCATTTCTCTGGAGGAAAGCACCGGTTACAAAATCTATGCTAAGGCGGAGTTTCTGAATCCCGGCGGAAGTATCAAGGACCGGATCGCCAAGAGTATGATCGAGGCGGCAGAGCGGGACGGGAGACTGAAACCTGGCATGACCATCATTGAGCCTACCAGCGGCAATACGGGTATCGGTCTGGCACTGTGCGGTGTCCGGAAGGGGTACCGTGTCATCATCGTTATGCCGGAGAACATGTCCGAAGAGCGAAAGAAGATCATTAAGGCGCTGGGCGCGGAGCTGGTGCTGACGCCCCAGGAACTCAGCGTGGACGGCGCGGTGCAGGAGGCTCTGCGGATCGCGTCCCAGTCGGATGAATACTTCGTGCCGCAGCAGTTCCAGAATCCTGCAAATCCGGAGATTCATTACAGGACGACAGCGGTGGAACTCTCAGAGCAGCTGGGCGAGAAGATCGACATCTATGTATCCGGCATCGGTTCCGGAGGAACTCTGCAGGGTGTTGCAAAGTATCTGTTGGAGAAAAATCCGGACACCCGTATCGTAGCGGTGGAGCCGAAAAATGTTTCCGCGCTTTTGGGTGACGAGCCGGGGCTGCACCAGATCCAGGGCATCGGAGACGGATTTATCCCTGACATTCTGGACACCTCCATCATCACGGACATTGTTGAGGTAACGGACGAGGATGCTATCCGGACCGCACGGAACCTGGCTCGGATCCAGGGCCTGCTGGTGGGAACCAGCGCAGGCGCAAATGTCTGGACAGCCATGCAGATGGCAGAGAAGTACGGAAAGGATCAGGTGATCGCGACGGTACTGCCGGACCGCGCGGAGCGGTATTTCTCTACGGCGCTGATCTAAGAAGATATATAATGATGCTGGGGTCAAAAGGTATTTTGCCCCCAGCTGATGATTCGCAGCACGCACACTACGTGTGCAATGCGCTGCTAAAACACTCACGGCTCTCGTCATTTTGCTGTGCAAAATGACTACGCCGTTCGTGTTTTGCGGGTCAATTAAGGTCTCAAGCGACCGCTGAGGCGCATCGCTTGGACCTTTTGACCCTATCATCATATAATTGAACAGGAAAGAGTGGGTGACTGACAGGGCTTCTGGCTGTCAGGATGCCCACTTTTTTCTATTTAGACAAATTTCGAAATAGTTCTTGACAAAATGATTTTCTGTGGTTATATTCTATTTAGATAAATTTCAAATTAGAAATATGTCTAAATGACGAGTGTCAATCCGGGAGGTTATTTGTATGGAAGCGTTGAAAGACTGGCTGCCGTTTTTGATCCCGCTCATTATCGTGGAGCTGATCCTGCTGGCGGTGACGATCCGCCACATTCTGAAGCATGACCATTATAAGCGAGGAACCCGTGCTCTGTGGCTGGTGGTTGCCATTGTGGGCATGGAGTTCATCGGGCCGATCCTCTATTTCACCCTGGGGAAGGCGGACGACGAGTAGCAAACGATAAAGAAGAGCATAGGTAACCGAGACGCCATCAGGCGTTTCGAGAATCGTATGTGCGACATGATTATTCACGGGGTGCATTGGCGCGAAGTATGGAATAGGAATATTATGGAGATCTTAACTATCGACAACATCAAAAAACGTTTTGGAGAAAAGGAAGTCCTGAGGGGTGTCAGCTTCTCCGTGGGTGAGGGGAGTATCTTTGGTTTTATCGGGAGAAACGGAGCCGGCAAGACTACGACCATGAAGACCATACTTGGTCTCCTTCCTGCGGACAGCGGAAGCGTCATGGTCTGCGGCGAACGGGTCACCTATGGAGAGACAGCCACCAACCGATTTGTAGGGTATCTTCCGGATGTGCCGGAGTTTTATCCGTACATGCGGGCGAAGGAGTACCTGCAGCTTTGCGGTGAGATTACCGGACTTTCGGGGAAGGAACTGAAAAGCCGCATTGACGAATTGCTGTCGCTGGTAGGTCTGGCGAAGGAAAAGGGGAAGATCGGAGGCTATTCCCGGGGCATGAAGCAGCGGTTGGGAATCGCCCAGGCCCTGATCGGACGGCCGCGGCTGCTGATCTGTGATGAACCTACATCGGCGTTGGATCCTCTGGGGAGACATGAGATCCTGGACATTCTGCTGACCGCCAGAGAACAGACGTCGGTGCTTTTCTCCACGCACATCCTTTCGGATGTGGAGCGGATCTCGGATCACGTGGCACTGCTGGAGGGCGGAGAGGTGAAGGCCTTCGGTGCCATCGAGGAGTTAAAGTCCATGAGGAGCGAGACAGGTGCAAGGCTGGTGCTGAAGGATGCAGCCGATGAGAAGAAGGTGCGTGATGCATTTTCAAAACTGCCGGGTATGGCAGGTGAGCATCAAACCGGTGAGCCCGTCAGACAGAAGGGATCCATCGAATTCCCGGAGCTGTCTGCAGAAGAAGAAGGAAAGCTTCTGGCGTTTCTGGCATCAGAGCGCATCAGTGTAACGCGATTCGAGCGCAGGGAAGAAGATCTGGAGGACCTGTTCCTGCATGCAGTTTCCGAGTGATTGTATTTGAGTGCCGAGGACAATTTATGTGATAAGAATCGCGCTAACGATTACTTGACGGTGACTGACGGTGCCCCAGTAGGATAAGAGGATTTACAGCATGAGAGGATTTGGTGTATTTTGTAAGAAAGAAATGACGGAGCTGCTCCGGACATATCGCGTTTTCCTGCTGGGAGCGGTGGCACTGATCTTTGGGATCCTGAGCCCGCTCATCGCAAAGCTGACTCCGTGGCTGATGGAGCAGTATGCGGATTCCTTCCGGGAGCAGGGCATCATCGTGGGAGAGGTGACTGTTACCGCGAAGGATTCCTGGACGCAGTTTGACAAGAATTTCTTCATCGTGCTGATCGTAGGCGTTGCGATCTTCAGCGGCAGCTATGTAAATGAATATGCGAAGGGGACACTGATCCCGCTGGTCACCAAGGGACTTACCCGGACCGGCGTGGTCCTGTCCAAGCTGCTGATGCAGTTGCTGACCTGGACGGTTTATTTTGGAGTGACTTTTGGTATCACCTGGGGATATACGGCATACTTCTGGGATACCTCCGCGGTGAAGAATACCCTGTGGATGGCACTTTTCTTCTGGCTGATGGGTGTTTTTCTGCTGGCGGCGCTGGCGTTCTTCTCATCTTTTTTGAATTCGGCGATCCAGGTGCTGTTGGGTGTCGGCGGTGTGTATGTTCTGCTGACCATGCTGGGAATGATCAAATCCATAGAGTCGCTGCTTCCCACGTATCTGATGAGTAGTGCGGCGTTGCTTACCGGAGAGAAGACACCGGGAGATTTTGCTGCGGCAGCAGGCATCGCAGGTGCGGCGTCGGTGGTGCTGGCGATACTGGCCGTATTGATCACGAGAAGAAGAAGGCTCTGATTGTCATCCTGAGCGCGCAGGGCAAGCGCAGCGCAGCCTGCGGCGAAGGATCCCCTCGACCTGTTCGGGAGATTCTTCGGCCTTGCGGCCTCAGAATGACATACAATCAAAAAAAGGAGATATAACATGGGATTTCCTGAAACTTTTAAAGCCCTGTCGGATCCGGTCCGGCGGGAGATCCTGACGATGCTCAGGGACGGGCGGATGTCTGCCGGTGAGATCGCGTCAAAGTTTGATATGACGGCGGCTACGGTCTCGTATCATTTGAAGCAGCTGAAGCAGGCGGACCTGATCTATGAGACCAAGGAAAAGAACTTCATCTACTATACGCTGAATACCTCCGTATTTGAGGAGATCATGATGTGGTTCTCCCAGTTCGCCGGTAAAAAAAAGGGGGCGGAGAAGCATGAAGAGAGTACGACTGACTAAGGTGGATCTGCTCTCCATCGGACTCTGCCTGGTGGCGATCCTTCCGGGGCTTATGGTATATGACCGGCTGCCGGAGGAGATAGCGACGCATTTTGGATTTGACGGGGAGCCGAACGGGTATTCTTCCCGTCTGTTTGCCGTGATCGGTCTGCCGCTGGTCGTCACTTTGATACAGACGGTATACTGCATCACCACCAATCTGTTTCGAAAGAATAAAGAAATGAACCGGGCCGAGAAGGTGATCCGTTTTCTCTTCCCTACGATGCTGTACGCGCTTCAGATCTTTCTGCTCATGTATTCCATGGGGAAGGCCACAGATATAATGACATTCATCGGTGTTCTTGAAACGGTTCTGTTCCTGGTGCTGGGCAATTATCTGCCGAAGGTGCGAAGGACTACATTTTTCGGGATCCGAACGCCCCACACTCTGACAAATGAAGAGGTCTGGGACAGGACTCACCGGTTCGCCGGGGTGCTGTATATCATCGCAGGGATCTTCTGTATGATCATGACGGTGACGGGCGTGCATGGGGCGCTTCTGTTAACGCTCCTGGTCGTGACCATCGGGATCCCCTTTATTTATTCGGAGATCCTGTACCGGAGAGTCAGGGCGAGAGAAAGGAAATAAATATGCTGATCATCGATCATCTGGACAAACATTACAAAGGCACGGACAAAGGGGTTACGGACATCTCCATCCACGTGGAACCGGGAGATATCTATGCCTTCATCGGTCATAACGGTGCGGGCAAGACCACGCTGCTGAAGGCAATCACGGGTATTCATGAATTTGATAAGGGCAGCGTTACTATCGACGGTATCAATCTGCAGGAGGATCCGCAGGAGGTGAAGCGGCGTATCGCCTATATTCCGGACAACCCGGACATTTACGAATTCCTGACGGGGATCCAGTATCTGCTGATGATCGCGGATGTCTTCCGTGTGTCCGCTGCGGACCGGGAGAGCCGGATCGCAGAGTATGCGGAGCGGTTCGAGATCACGGGAGCACTGGGAGATCTGATCTCCTCCTATTCCCACGGCATGAAGCAGAAGCTGGTACTTATTTCCGCGCTTCTTCATACCCCGAAGCTGCTGATCATGGATGAACCCTTTGTGGGATTGGATCCAAAGGCGGCTTTCGTGCTGAAGGAGCTGATGCGGGAAATGACAGAGGCGGGCGGAGCCATTTTCTTCTCCACTCATGTGCTGGAGGTGGCTGAGAAACTCTGTAACAAGGTGGCCATCATCCGGGACGGCCGGCTCATTTCCAGCGGTCGTATGGAAGAAGTGGTGAAGGAAGGCACAAGTCTGGAAGAACTGTTTATGGAGACGGTGGTATGAAAGAATTTCGTGTGCTTGCACGGCTTGAACTGATCAATCTGTTTGGGCTGAATACATACCGACATACAAAAGATCCAAAAGAAAAGAAAAAGAAACTGGCGCTGCTCATTGCCCTTGGCTTTGTGGGAGTGGTCCTTATGGGCTATGCCGGCGGGACGGCGTATGCTCTGGCGGGCTTTGGCCTGGCTGACAAGATCCCCATGATGTATGTGCTGCTGGCATTTGCGCTTCAACTGGGCCTGGGGGCCATGAAGGCCAAATCCCTGATCTACCGGGAGACGGATCTGGAGCTGCTGACGGCCCTTCCGCTCCGTGGTACCCATGTGGCAGCGGCGCGTATGGTTCGGCTGTATGTGGATGGGCTGATCCTTACTACTCTGGTTCTGCTTCCGGGCATGATCATTTGCGGGATCTATACCGGTGCGGGGTTACTCTTTTACGTTGGGATCCTGCCGGCACTTCTGATCCTGCCCATCCTTCCTGTGGCAATCTCTGCCTGGGTGGGGATTCTTTTTGCGGCAATAATTGCCAGGTTCCGGCATAAGGTTCTGGCG
Organism: Eubacterium sp.; assembly: GCA_024681515.1. GTDB lineage: Bacteria > Bacillota > Clostridia > Lachnospirales > Lachnospiraceae > Eubacterium_Q. Next base: position 11,558 of record JAILAR010000098.1, read on the forward strand.
GAGGTTATATTGGTGGTGATCCTGATGATCGGTATGCTTGTAGTGTCTGCGGCGTTTTCAACCAATACCATGTCTGCAGGCGGAGATGACAAAGCAGCGAGTTCGAGCACAGTCTCGACTGCAGATCGATCAACAGAAAATGCGACAGAGGAACTTACGAAAGAAGAGAAGGAAGCTGAAAGGCGGGCCGAAAATGAACGTATCAAGGCGAAGCTTTCCGCGGCGGCAAAGGATGCTCTGCAAAGTCTGGAGTCCGCCTGCCCGCCGGCCGGGATCCTGGGAGAAGGGCTGCAAAAGCCGGATTTTCTGGTTCTTCTGATCTACCTTTTGATCTCGCTCGTGTTTTTCGTGATCACGGTTTTCGTCCTTGGAAGAAACTTCTTCGCCATCTCGGCGCGGCTTCGTACTGTGAGCAGACATAGAGAATATCAGATGGAAGCTCTGAAAGAGCAGTCCGTCATGAAGGCTCTGGTGAAGAAGGAGGCGGCAAGGTACTTCTCCTCCGGGATCTATGTTGTAAATACCATCGTGGGGCCGATCCTGGCGATTGGATTCGCTGTAGCGTTGGCGTTTATAGATCTTTCAAAGCCTGTAAAGGATTTGCCGATGGTCCATATGGAATCGGCGCTTCCCTACCTGCTGGGAGGATTTTTCAGTATGTTCAGCATTTCCTCGTGTTCGATCTCCATGGAGGGGAAGAACTGGTGGATCCCCCGGTCGCTGCCGCTTTCGACAAGAGAAATCCTGGGAGCGAAAGCGCTGTTCAACCTGATCTTTCTTGCACCTGTGTACTGTTTGATGGAGGTGATCCTGATGTTCACCGTGCGGGTCAGTCTGGCGGACCGGCTCTGGCTGCTTCTTGTTCCGCTGGCCGGGATTCCTTTCTCGGTGCTCTTCGGTCTGTTCCTCAATCTGAAATTTCCGAAGCTCCACTGGGAAAATGCGACGGAGGTGGTGAAGCAGAGTGCTGCATCGGGTCTCAGTCTGTTGGGCGGATTTGCAATCCTGCTTCCCGGCGTGGGGGCCATGGTACTTCCCGACGGATACCGGCATCTGCTGAATCCGGTGATGATCCTGGTGATCGCTGGTGTCAGCTGGCTGCTTTACCGCAAGGTTATGAGCTTTCCGCTGGAGAAGCTGGAATCCTGACATATCAAAGGAGCTTTCGCATTTTCCATGTGGAGCTCCTTTTTATCGTGTGAAATTTGTACGTTATTCAAGGCGTATCGTGTAGTTTTTTGATTGATAGAAGATGTGTGGGGTGTTAGGATGGAGTTAGTTCTAACGGTCATGCTTCGGTTCGGAAGCGAATTCAGCAAAGAATTTCAGTAAGGAATTTCGTCAAAGGATATCAGCAAAGATTTTTGGAAAAGAATTTCGGAAAAGGAAGACATCGGATATGAATGCAGAAAAGAATGCGATAAAGTACGTGATCGAAGCGAATAAGCTCACGAAATACTACGGAAAGAGCAAGGGCATCGAGGATCTGGACCTGGCCGTGGAGCAGGGGGATTTCTTCGGATTTATCGGTCCCAACGGTGCAGGGAAGTCCACCTGCATCCGTACCCTGCTGGGACTGATCCGCCCCACCGGCGGCAGTGCAAGAGTACTGGGACATGATATCGTGACCGGGCATGATGAGATATTGAAGAGGGTGGGATATCTTCCCTCCGAGATCAATTTCTACAGTGGCATGAAGGTGAAGGATGCCATCCGGTATTCCGCGGATCTTCGTAGAAAAGACTGCAGCGCAGTGGCAGCGGAACTGGTGGAGCGGCTGGATCTGGATACGGAGAAGAAGGTGGACGACCTGTCTTTGGGAAACCGGAAGAAGGCCGGGATCATCTGTGCGCTGCAGCATCAGCCGGAGCTGCTGATCCTGGACGAGCCCACGTCGGGTCTGGATCCTCTGATGCAGCGGGAATTCTTCCGGATCCTGACGGAGCAGCATGAGAAGGGCGCCACGATCTTTCTGTCGTCCCACATTTTATCGGAGGTGCAGACCCATTGCCGCACGGCGGCCTTCATCAAGGACGGACGGATCATCATTTCCGATCGGGTGGAGCGCCTGGAGGAGACCGGAGCAAAGAAGGTTACGATCCGGGGGAAGATCAGTGAGGAGCTGGCTGCGGAGCTGCGGCGCATGGAGAGCAGCGAGCGGGATCAGGGAAATGTGGGTGTGAAAGCTCCCGGGGTCCTGGCAAAGAGATCGGAGCATGCGGTTACGGATCTTGTGCTGGAAAGCAAGTACGCAAGCTTCCTGTACAGCGGAAATATCTCACGC
>JAILAR010000108.1 GCA_024681515.1 Eubacterium sp.
TCTGAAGACTGCGTCATACTTGATCCTGACGACAGTGGAAGCGGTGGTGCATGATATCACCTTCCATAAAGGAGGGAAGAATAAGAAAGCCGTGATCGAGGAACTTACGGATATGATCGTCAGGTATCTGTTCAGGGAAAAAGTTTGAGAGAAGAGCATTGGTACACGGTACCTGGACTCATTGTATTTTGGAATAAAAATATCTTGACATGTCATGTGCTTTTTGTTATTTTATACCTGTTAGCGAACGGCGTTAACAGGTTGAGCTTGTTAACAAGATTAAGCACAGAGGATAGACTATGCCAAGAGATAAAACGGTAAATCATATCAGGATCATGGCGGCCGCGAAGGATGAGTTCATGGAAAAAGGCTATGAGAAAGCATCCATGCGGAGTATCGCCGACCGATGCGGTATGACTGCGGCCGGAATATACAGGCATTGCAGGGACAAGGAGGATCTTTTCTATCAGCTGGTATCTCCTGCGGAAAATGCGCTGAAGCAGTGGGCAAAGGAGCACATGCTGCGGTATGAGGAACCGGTCAAAAAGGGACGGAAGATCTCATGGCAGGATTCCAATATCGATATGATGCGTGAGCTGGTTTATCCCCATATGGAAGACTATCACCTGCTTGTGGCGAAATCAAAGGGCAGCAGATATGAGAACTTTCTCCATGATATGACGGAGGAGTCCCAGAATGCGCTTCTGTCGTATTTTCGCGAACTTAAGGCTTCAGGGTACAAGGTGCCCGAGATCTCCCCGTCAGAGATGCATCTTCTGATGACGGCATATATCACGGCGCTTTTTGAGCCTGTAGTTCATAATTATGATCATGATGAGGCGATCAGGGCGCTCTCGACTCTCGAGACATTTTTCCTGCCCGGCTGGAAAAAACTGCTGGGAGTGGCTTCGGCATAATAAAAAATAACATATCAGAGATTAACTCACCGTCTGGTTCCGAATCCGGGATCAGGCGGTGAGGGCGTTTTAGGGGTAAGTTAACAAATAAGCTATAACGTTAGCAATCAAAAGGAAGGATGAGGAAATGGATGAGGAAATGAATGAGGAAGTAACAAAAGAGATTTCAGACGAAGAAAAGAAGTGGTTTGGAACCTTGCTTTCCTATGCAAAAGGAAGCGGAGGAAGGCTGGGCATTTCCGTGGTATTCTCCATGGTCAGTCTTCTGGCAGGACTTTTCCCGTACTACTGTGTCTATCGGATCCTGGACCGGTTTATTGCGGGAACACTGGATAAAGAATATGTCCTGTACTGGTGTCTGGCCGCGCTTATCGCCTATCTGGTGAAGGTGATCTGCTTCGGGATTTCGACGGGAATATCACATTTCGTTGCATTCAATGTTTTGGAGGGCCTTCGGCTGAAGGTGGCAGATGTCTTTCTGAAGGCGCCCCTCGGTGAAGTGTATGCGCATTCCATCGGGGAGATCAAGGGTGTGATCGTTGATAAGATCGAGGATATCGAACCGCCGTTGGCCCATGTGGTCCCGGAGGGCGCCGGACATATCCTGCTTCCGGTTGTATGTTTTATCGCGCTTGCAGTCGTTGATATCCGTATTGCATTGGCAGCTCTCCTTGCGCTGCCGTTGGGCATGGTCTTTATGATGCTCACATTTAAACTCAGTGGAAAAAACATGACGAAGTATCAGGAAGCAAATGCACATATGAGCAGCGTGATCGTGGAATATGTGGAAGGCATCGAGGTCATCAAGGCATTTGGAAAGGCGGGAGTGAGTTATGAGAAATTTGCGGGCTCCATCCGGAATTACAGGGACTTCGTCATCGAATGGATGGAATCCACCTGGGTGACCATGAAGCTGGCATTTGCCTTTATGCCGGCAACTCTGCTGGGTGTTGTTCCGGTATGTATCCTGCTGATCGGAAAGGGAAGCATGACGGTTTCGGAGATGGCACTTTCCGTTATGCTGGCCATGTCCATGGTGATCAGTATGGCCAAGATCGAGATCTTCTCCAACGGCCTCCGGCAGATGCAGTATACCGTGCTGGAGATTCAAAAACTATTGAAGATTAAGAGTTTGCCGGAACCGGAGCATGACAGAAAACCGGAGAACTATACCATAGAGCTGAAGGACGTCCATTTTTCCTATGAGGATGAAGAAGGAGAGGTCCTCCACGGGATCGATCTTACCATGAAGGAAGGAAGCTTCACTGCGCTGGTAGGCCCAAGTGGTGGAGGGAAGTCCACTGTGGCAAAGTTGATCGCAAGATTCTGGGATGTGACTGGCGGAAGCATCAGTATCGGAGGAATCAATATCAAGGATATGAAGGTTACTTCGCTGGCAGACATTGTAAGCTTCGTTACTCAGGACAACTTCCTGTTCTCCAGATCCATCATGGAGAATATCCGGCTGGGGAACCCGGAGGCAACGGATGAAGAGGTGATACAGGCGGCAAAGGCGGCCTGCTGCGATGAGTTTATCCGAAAACTTCCGGATGGATACAATACATCTGCGGGTGAAGCGGGAAAGCGTCTTTCGGGAGGAGAGAGGCAGCGGATCGCCATAGCACGGATGATGCTGAAGGATGCGCCGGTGGTGATCCTGGATGAGGCAACCGCCTTTACGGACCCGGAGAATGAGACGAAGCTGCAGGAGTCCATCGCCAATCTGACCAGAGGAAAGACACTGCTGGTGATCGCCCACAGGCTTTCCACCATCCGAAATGCAGACCGGATCGTGGTGTTGAATGACGGGCGGATCGAGGCAGAAGGAACCCAGGAGGAGCTTATGGAGAGTTCGCCGCTTTATAACAGAATGTGGCAGGCACACATCGGTGCGAAGAACTGGGCAGCAGGAGGAGACATTCCCACAGAGCACACGTACGCGCAAAGTGTTAGTTAGGAGGCAAAGGAAATGTTTAAGACGATAAAAAGGATCATAGACTGGTGCGGGGAGATGAAGCCCAGCCTTTTTGCAGGATTTGTATTTTCCTTCTTTTCTTCCTGGGCAGTAGCGGCGCCGGTGGCCTATGCGGGTTATGTGATCGGCGAGATCATTGAGGATATCAGAAAAGGAAAGGGGATCGAATCAGGGCTTTGGTGGAAAAGTTTCCTGCTGATCACTCTGATGGTACTGGCACGGTTTGTGTTTGATTATCTGAAGGCAAGGTTTCATGAAAGGATCGGATATCTTCTGGTGGCGAGAGACCGTCTGAAGATCGGTGAAGCCTTGAAGAGAGTATCGCTGGGATATTTCCAGACAAATGATACAGGTGCGATACTGAATGCCATAACCACAGGCCTTGCGACACTGGAGAATATGGGGATCCGTATGGTGGACGGCTTTGTAGGCGGATATCTGAATTTCCTCTGCATTCTTCTGTTCCTGATCTTTGTGCTCCCTGAATGTGCACTCATTGCCCTGGGAGGTGTCCTGGTATCCTTCCTGTTCCTGCTGATGATATCGAAGCACAGTGCTGCGAATACGAAGGTGCTGAACGCGGAAAATGAGCGGCTTACCAGAGCGGCTTTGGAGTATACCAGGGGACTCCCGGTGATCAAGTCCTTTGGCATGGAGAAGGCTTCTACCCGTGATTTCACGGAGGCCTGTGCAAGCGCGAAGAAGATCGCACTGAAGATCGAATGGGGCTTTATCCCTTATAACTGTCTGCACATTTTCGCATTGAAGGCGGCAAGTGTGTGGATGATCATCTCGGTGATGTATGCGGGTATTGCAGGGAAACTGGACCTTTCCATGGTGCTCATCGTGGCGTTTCTGTCCATGTCGATCTTTAATTCCGTGGAGCCTATTGCAGACAGTGCACATGTTTTGTCCGTGATCAATAATGCGTTTGACAAAATGGAGATGTTCTCCGATGCAAACCTGCTGGATGCCGAAGGAGAGGATATACACCCGGAGGGCTTTGATATCGCATTTCAGAATGTGGATTTCTCCTATTCCACTGCGGTTTCAACGGAAAGCAGAAGGGTTCTCCGGGATGTATCCTTTACCATCCCGCAGGGAAGCACGACTGCCATCGTCGGACCTTCCGGAAGCGGGAAGACAACCATCTGTAATCTGATCGCAAGATTCTATGATGTAACGGATGGGCGGATCACCCTTGGAGGGACAGATGTCAGGAGGTACAGTCTGGACAGCCTGCTTACCAACATTTCCATGGTATTCCAGAATGTATATCTGTTCAATGACACTATTCGGGCCAATATCTGTTTCGGCAGGGATAATGTATCTGAGGAGGAAATGATCGAAGCCGCAAAGAAGGCCAGGTGTCATGATTTCATTATGGAGCTGCCGAAGGGATATGATACCGTGATCGGTGAGGGCGGCGGAACCCTTTCCGGCGGACAGAAGCAGCGGATATCCATCGCCAGAGCGATATTAAAGGATTCACCGATCATCATACTGGATGAATCCACGGCAAGCATTGACCCGGAGAATGAGCATCTGATCCAGGGAGCACTCACTGAGCTTTCCAAAGGGAAAACGGTGATCATCATCGCCCACAGACTGGCGACCATCGAGGCAGCCGATCAGATCCTGGTGGTGGATGACGGTTGCATCGTGGAACGGGGAAGACATGAGGAACTGGTAAACCTGGGCGGAAGGTATGCCGGATTTGTAAAGATCCGTCAGCAGGCGGAGAATTGGCAGATCGCGTGAAGAAAGGTGTCATGCCACAAATGATGTGGCATGACATTTTTTTGTTGGACAAAAGCGGTTAGTGTGCTATACTTCGGATTAGCGTACGCTAACATTCGTTTTGATCGTATGTAGAAGGCAGCTGCAAAGACAAGATCGAATGATGAATCCCGTGAAGAAAGGGTAGATAAAAGATGTTGGTCACGATATTACTTGGAATCATGATGATGGCAGGGCTGTTCCTGCTCCTGCTGGGAGGAGTGGGATTTATCCAGCAGAAGAAGTTCTTCTCCTCGGCACCGCAGGAGGTACAGGATGTGGTCCCGGACAGTATGCCTGAGCGTTTTGCCGGACAGTATGCCGTTGGCTGGGTGATGATTATTGTTGCGATTCTCATGATGCTGGGTGCCATGGTGCTGGGCGCCTGGGATGGCATAGAGAATGGTTTCACATTCTGGCAGTTCTTTGTTCGGTTCGTGGTAATGATTCTCATGCTGAAGGCCTATGACATCCTGTTCTTTGACTGGGTATTGCTTTGTAATGCAGGCTTCAATTTCTTTCCGCACTTTTATCCGGAGACGAAGGCGGTGCTCGGACATTATCTCTTCGGATATAACAAGAAGACGCATATCACGCATATCATCTGCGGGTTTCCGCTTTCCGCACTGCTGGCGTGGATATGTACATTATTGCAGTGAGCGGTGAGACGGACGAATGTTGATACAGCGAAAGTTTTCGGAGTTCCGAAGGATACTACATAAGGAGTGGAGGATATAAATGAAATATACAGGTATGCCGGCAGGCATGTGGAAGATTTTTAAAAAGACGTTTCGGAAAGCTCTGGTAACAGATCTTGGATATGATGCAAAGAAGGCATCGGTGATCATGAAGAAGGCCTGCCCGCGGTATAAAGAGATCATAGGGAAACTGCCGGAGTTCGAGAAGGAGGACCGGTTCAAGACAAATATCCTGAGCTGCGCCATGTTCGTTTCGGTGCTTCTCAGCGTGGATCGTCGTCCGACACTTCAGGAGGCTACGGATTATTATGAGCATGCCATGACAACGAAGGCGACGAAATGGTTCTGCAGAAAGGCCGGGAAGACAAAGTTCTCCGAGAAGGATATCCAGGCTCAGAAGAAGACGGCGGCATTTAGGGCAGGAGATCGTAATCCCTATTCCTGGAATATGGAGTACCTTCCCTACGAGGATGGCAGCGGATATGAGGCAAGGTTTACCACCTGTGGGATCTGCGTGCTCATGAGAGAGTATGGCTTCGGAGATCTGATCCCTGCCATGTGTCATCTGGATTACACTATGAGTGAGATGGGCGGAGCGTCCGAATTCGTACGCGAATACACACTTGCGGGTGGCGGACCATACTGTGACTGCGGATACAAGAAGAAAGATATGACAGCAGATAATAAAGGAGAAAAGCCGGTGAAGAAAAAGAAGAGATCCTTCTCGGATAATTTCGGAAATCCCCAGGGACTACTGGGTCGGATGATGCTTTCTGCCATGGACAGGGAACACCTGCCTATGGCGGAGTGGAGCTTTACACAGTTTGAGTTCCCGGCACAGGGAAATGTACTGGATATCGGCTGCGGTGGTGGCTACAACATAAAACGTATGCTGCAGAAGCTTCCGAAGGGAAAGATCGTCGGACTGGATATCTCTGAGGAAAGCGTCAGAAAGGCGAAGAAGGTAAATAGGGATGAACTTGGAAAGAGGGTGAAGATTCTGAAGGGCAGTGTGGAGAAGATGCCGTTTAAGGATGAACGCCTCGATCTGGTGACGGCATTTGAAACCGTATTCTTCTGGCCGGATGTGGAAAGCAACATCTCTGAAGTGTATCGGATCGTGAAACCCGGCGGACAGTTCGTGGTGATCAATAACTACGGAGATCCGAAGATTGATTGGGAGAAGAAGGTTCCCTGCATGAAGCGTCATACGGCAGAGGAAATCGGTTTATACATGGAGAATGCAGGCTTCAGGGGGATTCGCATATCAAAGAAGGATAACCTGTTCTGCGTTGTGGGAGTCCGATAGAAGCATTCGAAAGATGAAACCTCTTTACAGGATTATGATCAAGGTCGCTGAATGCCATGACATAAAGGTTCCGCAGGTCGCCATGGCCTTCTGTTCCACAAAGGGTGTAGTCCCGATGTGCGGCTGCCGAAAACCTGAACAGGTTGAGGAACTGGCACAGGCGGCGAAGATCAGGCTGACAAAGGGTGAAGTCAGAAGATTGGAGGAGGCGGCAGATAAGGTTAATGTGAAGATTATGGGGGCGGATCTGTTCAGACCGTTCGTGTTAAAGGAGAGAAGATCAAAATGAGAGTGTTGGTATTCGGAGTAGGGGCAATCGGGTCACTTATGGTGCATTATCTATGCAAGGCAGGAAATGACGTCACTGTAGTGGCTAGGTCGACTTATGAGGAGCTGAAAGAAAATGGATTAGTTATCAGGCATTATCTGCAAAGGAAGACAACGGTGGATCATCCTCGCGTGATCTGTGAGGCTGACAATACTCATTATGATATTGTTTTTTCGGTCATGCAGGGGCAGCAGCAGCTGGCGCTTCTTCCGACACTCACGAAAGTTGATACAGACCTCGTGGTTCTTGTTGGAAACAACATGGATACGGATATCTGCAGCAGGGAACTGAAGGGTCAGAATGTGGTATATGGTTTTCAGGGATCTGCCGGTCACAGAGAAGGCGGAATGGCTGTTGTCGGGCAACTTCCGGTAACAGAGCTGGTGATCGGAGGTTTGCATGAACCTGCGAATCCGGAAAATGTACGCAGGATTCAGGATGCTTTACAGGTGAAGGGGTACAAAGTGACGCCGGTGGACAGCATGTACGCTTATTACATGTATCATTTCGCCGAGGTCATGCCGTATTGTTATCTTAGTTATCATACGGGTTGCAATCTGAAGAAGGCAACAAAAAAAGAA
>JAILAR010000144.1 GCA_024681515.1 Eubacterium sp.
CTCGAAAGTATCACGAGGGGGATGAATGATGAAGCTTAGGTTCAATCGGTGCAATGACACAGGAAAGCAATACAACTGTGTATATGACATCCCTGCCACGGTAGCGGACGCGGCGGGGATGGCGGAGATGGCTGCATATGATCACGTGTGTGCGGATTATAAGAACAATTACAGGTCCAATGAGAATTTTATTTCTTCCAATGTGGTTCCCATGGACTGTGACAACGATCATTCCGATGATCCGAAAGAATGGATCACGCCGGAGATGATCGTTGATGAGTTCGATGAAGTCCCTCACGTAATCGTCCCGTCCAGGCACAACATGAAAGAAAAGGAAGGGAAATCTGCCCGGCCACGTTTTCATGTGTATTTTCAGTGCTCCGAATATACGGATGCAGAGACCTATGCGGCACTGAAGGTAACGATACAGAAAATGTATCCGTTCTTTGACGACAATGCACTGGGAGCAGCGCGCTTCATATATGGAAGCAAGGTGAAAGAAACGGACATCATATGGCATGAAGGAACCAAGACGATAGATGTGTTTCTGTCAGAGCAGGTTCCTAAAACGGATTCATACTCCATACCGCAGGGACGGCGAAATGCATCCATGAGCAGTTTCGCAGGAAGAATCGTAGTGAGATACGGCGTATCCGATGAAACAAAACAGATATTTCTGGATGAGGCTGAAAAATGTGATCCACCGCTCGACGGTGCGGAGCTGGAAAGAATCTGGAACAGTGCAACGAAGTTCGCCAAAAGAGTAGAAAAAAACCCTGGCTATGTACCGCCGAACCAGTACAACGGCGGTGCACCATCCGGACCGGCAGGATCACTCAAACCTGCTGATTACAGTGATATCGGACAGGCGAAGGTTCTGTCAGCAGAATATGGGGATGAACTCAGGTACAGCGCAGCAACAGATTATCTGCATTACAACGGCATTTACTGGGAAGAATCAATTTCTGCCTCCGTGGGGGCCACTGAACAGTTTCTGGATCTGCAGCTGTTTGATTCGGAAATGCTTAAATTTCAGACAAAGCAGAGATGTCTGAATGCAGGGCTTACTGAGGATGATCTGAAAAAGAAGAGTCCTCCTCAGGGAGCAAGTCCGATACAGATAAAACTCTTTAACAGCTGGATAGATGCCTGTGTTTATTACGCTTTCGTAATGAAGCGGAGGGACATGAGATATATAAAGTCTGCCATGGAGGCCGCGAAACCGATGGTATTTGTGGACTCGAAGACCCTGGATAATGATCCGTTCCTCCTTAATACTCCGGAATCCACGTATGACCTGAGAATGGGGATTCTGGGGCGAATGGAGCATGATCAGAAGCATCTTATTACGAAGGTGACGACCGTTGAACCCGGGGACAAAGGAAAGGATCTGTGGATTGAAACCTTAGACAAAACCTTCAATGGGGATGACGATCTGATCGAATATGTGCAGGAAGTCATCGGGCTTGCGGCTATCGGAAAGGTGTTTGTAGAAGCACTGATAATCGCATTCGGAGATGGCCGTAACGGTAAGTCTACTTTTTTCAATACGATACTTCGGGTTCTGGGCTCTTACGGCGGATCGCTTTCTGCAGACACCCTGACAGTGGGCTGCAAGAGAAATACAAAGTGGGAAGTGACGGAACTGAATGGAAGGCGTCTTGTGATAGCAGCTGAGCTGGAAGAAGGTCAGAGGCTTTCGACATCGATCCTGAAACAGATTACATCAACCGATGAGATCCAGGGCGAAAAGAAGTTCAAGGATCCTGCAAAGTTCATCCCGTCACATACCTGCGTGCTTTATACCAATCACCTGCCGAAAGTCGGAGCATCGGATGCCGGCACGTGGAGAAGACTTATTGTGATTCCCTTCACAGCAAAATTTGAGGATTCCGGTGATACGAAGAACTATGTGGATTATTTGGTGAGGGAAGCAGGACCCGCCGTGCTTTCATGGATCATCGAAGGTGCGGAGCGGGTTATTGACAAGCAGTATCACCTCACAAGACCGCAGTGCGTCCAGGATGCCATCGATGAATATCGCCGGGATAATGACTGGCTGAACATCTATCTGACGGAACGCTGCGAGATAGATGTTAATGCTCGGGTGAAGGCTTCGGAGTTGTATGACGACTACAGATGTTACTGCGACAGAGTAGGGGAGTATACCCGTTCTCAGGCGGAACTCTGTAAAGCACTTATAGCAGCTGGATATGACCGGAAACGAATGAATAACGGCTGGAACTTCTTTGGGCTTAGAGTCCATGATGACCTGTTGGATGACGAGGATTAAGTGAAAAAGTGAACCCTGGTGAACCTTTTTTTACTACCTTACACATGTGAAAAATTTTAATTCTTCTTACATATAAAAAGGTATAGGAAAAGGGTTCACGGGGGTTCACGATTTGGAGAATTACCATGACTGAGAAGCAGATAGAACGGAAATTTGTTCAGGAAGTAAAGGCACTGGGAGGTATCTGCCCTAAGTGGGTATCCCCGGGCTTTGACGGGGTTCCTGACCGATTGGTCTTTTTCCGGGATGCCATTTCGGCTTGGTAGAAGTAAAGGCTCCTGGGAAGAAACCAAGACCTATTCAAAAGGCAAGACACAGATTATTGAAACGGCTGGGCTTTCGGGTGTTTGTCCTGGATGACATTCAGCAGATTGGAGGAATTTTAGATGAAATACAGAAATGACGAAAGGGGGTGTTGCCCTATGAAGTTCATACCGCACGCGTATCAGCAGTATGCGATTGATTTTTTGATGAATCATCCGGTTTCTGCGATTCTGCTCGATATGGGCCTCGGCTGAGGCAAGACCATAATTACACTCTGGGTGATCCTGATGCTCATGTATGACTACTTTGAGGTGAACAAGGTGCTGATCATAGCCCCTCTCCGTGTGGCAAAGAACACCTGGCCAAAAGAAATCGAGAAATGGGATGAGATTAACGGACTTAGTTATTCCGTAGTAACCGGTTCAGCAAAAGAACGGAAGAAAGCTCTGGAGAATAATGCGGATATTTACATCATCAACCGGGAGAATCTTCCCTGGCTGGTTGATAAGAGCGGAGTACCATTTGACTTTGATATGGTTGTGATCGATGAACTGTCGTCATTCAAGAACTGGGAATCCAAACGATTCCGAGCAATGATGAAGGTCCGGCCAAAGGTAAAGCGTATTGTAGGCCTTACTGGAACGCCATCTTCCAACGGGCTGATGGATCTCTTTGCGGAGTTCAAGGTCCTGGATATGGGAAAGCGTCTGGGAAGGTTCATCAGCCAGTACCGGATCAATTACTTCACACCAGATCGGATGAACGGACCGGTGGTATACACCTACAAGCCGCTTCCCTGGGCAGAGCAGGCAATCTTTGACCAGATTTCAGATATCACAATTTCCATGAAGGCAACGGAGTATCTGGATATGCCGGAGCTGATCAGTAACGAATACAAGGTGTATCTGGATGAGGATGAGCAGAAAAAGTACGAAGAAATGAAGGAACAGCTCATCCTGCAGCTTCCAGGCGGAGAGGTGACCGCATCGAATGCAGCATCACTCTCTAATAAGCTTACACAGATGGCTAATGGAGCGGTCTATTCCGATGATGGAGAGATCAATGCTTTCCACGACCGGAAGCTGGATGCTCTGGAGGATCTGATCGAAGCTGCAAACGGAAAACCACTTCTTGTAGCCTACTGGTTCCGACATGACCTGGTAAGGATCACTGAACGGCTGGATAAGCTGAAGGTCGTGTACCAGAAGCTGGATTCCGATGAGAGTTTTGACAAGTGGAATGCAGGAGCATTACAGGTCGGCCTGATCCACCCGGCATCTGCGGGACACGGACTGAACCTGCAGAGCGGCGGAAATACGCTGGTATGGTTCGGGCTTAACTGGAGCCTGGAGCTGTATCAGCAGACAGTGGCTCGACTCTGGCGGCAGGGGCAGACGGCCGGAATCGTAGTTGTCGAACATATTGTAACTGCCGGGACCATCGATGAACGGATTGTTCAGGCACTGAAAGAAAAAGATAAAACACAGCAGGCATTGATAGATGCGGTAAAAGCGGAGGTAAAGCGATGAGATTTGTTGAAGGAAAACCATATGAGAATCTGGCAAACGCCATAATCCTTCTGGCAGTGAAGGATTATCGGAAAGCGATGAAGGCGTTGAAAAGAAACCCGGGAAGTATATTTGCGCAGGCGTGCAGGGATGATGTGACGCGGTTCTTCCAGTCCGTCTGGTTTGCACAGCTGACAGAACTTGATGGCGAGAAACTG
>JAILAR010000027.1 GCA_024681515.1 Eubacterium sp.
TACCTGATCTGGATGTATATCTCCTATTCCGGAGATCTTTCCAGGACTGAGAATCGAATGAATCCTGCCAGTGCCCTCTTCCTGGTGATCATTGATGCCGGTTCCATCCTGATCTACCGGCTCATCATACGAATGGTAAAGCTGCATGAAAAAAACATGACCCTCCTTGCAGAAAATCATGTTCTTTCCATCCAACGACTTCAATATGACAGTTTAAATGAGCGACTTGAGAATATGCGACGTACCAGACATGATCTTCGTCACTACACGGCACTGCTTCAGCAGATCCGGGACAGCGGGGATCTCACCGCTCTGGATGATCTGATCCAGATGTACACGGAGAAGAATCTCCTGAATCAGCCGCTGATCTGCTGCGAGAATGAAACCGTCAATGTCATCCTGGCGCTCTATTCCGAAACGGCTCATAACCGTGACATCTCTCTTTCCATCAAGGCAAATATCCCGAAGGATGTATTCATCGATACGAAGGATCTGTCCGTGCTGTTTGGAAACATCCTTGAAAATGCGGCTGACGCCTGCAAAGAGGTGACGGGAGAATGCTTCATCGACCTGAATGCCTCCTATTCCACCACAGCCGGAGGAACGCCATCCCTCACGCTGATCGTAAAGAACAGCTACAACACGGAGCCTTCTGTCTCTGAAAGCGGTATCTTCCGTTCCACAAAGCATGCCGGTGACGGCATCGGAACCGGTTCGATCCGGAGCATAGCCGAAAAATACAGCGGAGCGTGCACATTTTCCCATGAAGACGGTATCTTTACCGTTTCAATAATTATGTACGACAGCAGCAATGCATGAGCACTGGCTCTGCCTTTCCGTCAGGCTGCCGCTTTTGCCTTGTAGCTTCTTCGGATGAAGTCTGCCGCCGTCAGTGTCATGGTGTCAATTGCAACACTTACAGTCTGTGAAATGGATGACTTATAGAAGATTATGTAGATCACTGTAATAACCAGCGAAATAATTGCGAGTACCTCTACCGCAACGATGGCCTTCGGGTTATTCTTTAACCCATTTAAGATCAGAAATGCCATCAATGCGGCAAGAATGACCATAACCACTGCAGCTGCGGCAACCATTGTCTTAAGGTAAATCCCTTCCGTCAGCTGGTCTTCTGTGATGGAGAAGAAACTCTTTGCCCACCTCGCCGATTCAGACGAGACAAAAACAAGGATTGCTCCCACAACCGCTGCAACGGCATAACCGATGTTAAGCCCTGCCACTCCCAGCAATAAAGACTTATAGGCCTTCAGGTCATTGCTGTTCTTTTCATTGATATCTGACATGTAAATGTCCTCCTGTTCGTTTTTCTTTCTTATAGCACAGCGAATCCACTCATGACCAAAATGCGCACCAGTTGTTCGAAAGTGTGCACGAAGTAAAAAAAGGACGGTTCCGGAAATTCCGAAACCGTCCTTCAATCATACTCCAAATTCACGTTTTCTTATCTTCGCCGCACATTCGATGATCTTCTCCTTCCAGTCATCATCCTGGGCATCCAGCTGGAAAACATTATATCCGTACTGCTTTCCCAGAGTGCAGATGATGGCCTCATCATCGATATGAAGAGATATCCTGTACTTGTTCGGGAGCTTCTGCGGAAGCATCTCCTTCTTATCCCTCTGCACTTCCTTCATATGACGGTTACCGTTTACGATCCCGTCAAAATGTACCTTGTAGTGCCGGAACAGGTTCCGGATATACTTCTCCGACCGGAAGGATGAGGTATAGACCCAGACCTCGTAGCCCAGGTCCTGAAGTGTCTTTATCACATCCGGCGTTCCCAGCCGAAGCCGTTCCTTATAGAGCTTATTATACGGAAATGCAAGCGGAGGTTCCGTTTTATGGGTTTCCGGACGCACAAACAAAACCTCATCCAGATCAAATGAGACACGCATCTTGATTTGGTTTTCTGCATTTTCGCTTTTCATCGCATCTTCCTTAATTTGTCTTCGACCATTTTCGTATGATACCGATCACCCTTCGTGACCAGTCCTCCGGATCCAACTGTATCTCATGTTCCTCCAGGATCCCTTCTTCACGGATCATCCGGAAGATCAGATCTCTTCCGATGTGTATCGTTTCCCTGTACTTATGGGTGATCCGGGACTCCGACTCTCTGGACCGTTTGGAAAAGCTCTTTGTCTTTCTGCCGGTGCCGGTAAAGATCCCGCACACTCTTACCGAATATTGCTTGAAATAACGCCGGATATAATCAAGAGAATAGTACTCTGAGGTATATACCCAGATATCATATCCCATTCTGGAAAGATAATGCATCAGCGCAGGTATTCCCAGCCGGATCCGTTCCACATAGATCTTATTCAGCGGGAACGGAAGCGGCTTCTCAGCCACATCATCCGCCTGTGAACAGAAGATCACCTCATCCAGATCCAGGGCGGCTCTCTTATCATGGTTGGATGCCTGGAGCATCTTCATGATATCCACTTCATTGGTCAGGTTCACGATCTTCACAGGGACTGTCTTAAACCCGACTCGGAGAGCCGCTGCCCATCGGTGATGTCCATTCAGGATCATATATCCGTCCGGATACATTTTCTCAACCGTGATGGGTTCATCCGCCACACTCTGTTCCATGGATCCAAACCGCTGAAAGGTCCGAACATAACGGTTGTAAATGCTGTAGTTTGGCCCAACGGTCTTGCTGCAGAACTCATCATCCGGATTCGGATGAAGCTTCTCGATAGGAACCTTCTTTACAAACATCCGCTCCGCATTTCCGGCTTTAATGGGGACCATGATCCCCTCATATTTTTTGATCTCCCGCGCCACAAATCTGGCCAGATCTGTATCCGGTGCTGCCATGGCTTTCTCCTTTATCTTCTTGACTATCTTGACTATCTTAACTATCT
>JAILAR010000036.1 GCA_024681515.1 Eubacterium sp.
TTAAAGATGGCACCCACAGTGGAGGCAAAGTGCGGTGCATATGCACAGATGCTCATGGGCGGAATCCGTTACTTTACCTATATGGTCAGCTATGTCGGAAAGTGGAAGTATGCTTCGGTTGAACCTTACATTCTTGAATTCTGGACCCATGTGCCAAAGGCAAATCCCTTCCTGACAGAGCTTGCTGCCGTGAACGGAATCCTGTTCCTTTCCATCCAGCAGAGCTTTGAGGGAAATGATTATCTGAATGCATTCTTTGATCAGCTGAAGGAGCATGGAATTCCTTATGAGCTTACGAGAACAAAGGAAAATGATACGGCACATTTCCTCAAAATGTAAGGTGTCTTACCGTTCCTACGCTATCTGTGTCTTGCTGCATTGTCCAGCTTTGTTACCTTGGCGGTGAGCTTCCTTCGTGCATTTGTATTTTTCTGCTGCTCCGTGGCCTCGGTCAGGGTCTCGGATGTATCGGTTCTTGCCTTTGTAGGGAAGTCCCTGAGCATAAGGCTCATGGCATCCCGGTCTCTGGCCTGATCCGTGCTGTGCTTTTCGAAGCCACCTTCCTTCTTCGCCACCTTGGCCTGGTGGTATTCCTGTCCGGCAACGGCCATCGCCATCTCCAGATCACGGATCTTGGCATATTCCATGTCCGAGAGCCGGGAGGTATCGGCGCGGAACTCTTTTCCGTCTGCGGTTTTTCCTGCCATGACATTGTCGTAGGCCGTCAGAAACTTATTCAGCGCATTCTCCATGTTTTGAAATTTCTTTGTATTCCAGGATTTGAACAGGGTGTGATTTGCCATGGAGTGCCACTGTCTGCGCATACTGTCTACATAGGAGGACATGTTCCGGAGGTCTGTCAGATGAGCCCGGCCTACGGGATCGGTGGGTCGGTCTGCTACAGCTGCAGGGTCCAGGATCATGTACTTCTCCCGCGCATATCCGGTATCCGGGTATGGTGCATCCTTGGGGTTCCTGCCCTGCCGGGCAAGCCGGACGGCATCCTTCTTCTCCATCCCCAGAGATGTCATCAGTGCGGCAAGCTCTATGGCGGACATGTACTTTCCGGTCAGCTTCTGATTGACGATGTTCAGTTTTCTTGCCGCCTCTTCATCATGGTCGGCTTCTCTCTGCAGTTCGCTGTAGCCTCTGTCGAACAGGTTCAGCGCTTTGGTAAGATCATCAGCCTGAATGTGTGACAGGTCGACTTCTCTGCCACCGTAGGCTTTTCCGATATTTTTTCTGTTGGAAAAGAAGGGGGACATGTCATGTCCGATGGCTTTAGTACCGTGATGCTGTCCGATACAGCTGCCGGACCCCGGTGCTGCATTTTCCAGTCCGATCATTATCACTCCGCAGCGGGTGGGTTCGCCCTCCTTGGCACGGATATAAAAATGACCGAAGGCCCCCTGGCCGTCCACGCAGTCCGTTCTGTTAAATGCTTTTCCCAGACCGCCCAGGGGGATATTCATCCCATAATTATCGAAATAGGTAAATGCTTTTTTCCCGAACTCCCTGTTTTTCAGCTGCTCCGACCATTTCAGCTTGATCTCCCGGGTGTCCTGTGTTTTCTCCCCGGCTTCGGTAACATGACGACGGGTTATATCGTGGCTGGCCATACGGGATTCGGAAAGGACGTTTTTATTCAGTGCCCGCCTTTTCCATTCATCGAAGAGCGCGGTCTGGCTGTTCGAATCACCCCGGGGAAGGGTAAAGATCACCCGGCTGCCGTGCGAGAATAATTCGGTAACTGTGTCATTAAACGGCGAGGCCTGTTCGTCGTCGGTGTAGATGTCCACGCGGCCGAGCTGGGCCATGAACAGGGTCTTGGCCATGAAGCGCTGCTTTTCCTTATTCTCATTGATCAGACGGTTGGCCGTTTCTCTGTTGTATATGCGTTGACGGTTGGTCTTCTCCCGCGTGGTGATGGGAGCCAGGGTCTGGGAGAGCATATACCGGTTCATATACCTGTCATACTCACGAAGCTGCTCTGCCATGGGCTGGCCGTTGGAATCCACGCCGTTTCGTTCGATCAGCTGGGTGATCATATAACGGAACTCCGGACACCGGCATTTCTCCTTCAGCCGGTTCTTCATCTCCTGATCCAGCGGAGGGATACCCCGGGCATCTCCGAAGAATTCCCGCAGACTTATTTTGCCGTAGTACTCCCTGAGAAACGGGGGAAGATGGTTGAATTTTGAGCAATCGCCCCGCTTCATCCGTTGTACGGCGTCATTACACTGGGCAACCGTGGTCTCCTTGGTTTTTACGATCTCGGTCTCGAAGACGGAATTGTTCTGAAGGGCGCTTTCGATATCGTACATGTCATCATCCGTGAGATTCCAGTTTTTCCGGTATTCGGCACTGACCGAATTCCAGCCGCCCACAGCCCCGATCCCCTCCAGAGTCAGGTCTTCGGCATTTGTTGCCCGTTGTACTTCTCTTTCGTGGATCCGCATAGCCAGCTGATCCAGTGTATATATTCTCGGCATAGGACACACCTCCCATAATTATTGTGATCATCCTGATTATAACAGGAACAGGGCAACAAAAGAGCAACAAAGACGGGCCGGTCTCCGGTTTCCGACGAACAGGAAAAAAGCATTTCCATTACGGGGCAGAAGATGTAAGATATAAAGCAGAGGCAGGGGTGGAAGCACCGGAAGTGCTGAAGAGAAGGAGACAGGGGAATGACAAGAAGAGAAGAAGCTATGGAGAATTTCAAAAAAGGATACAACTGTTCGCAGGCCATTGTGTTGGCTTTCGCGGATATGCTTCCCGTGGACAGGACGCTGCTTCTTCGGTTGGCGTCCTCCTTCGGCGGAGGCATGGGACGACTCCGGGAGGTGTGCGGATCCGTCAGCGGCATGTTCATGATCGCGGGACTTCTCTATGGCTATGACGGACCGGAAACCGGTCAGATCAAGGCGGAGCATTATGCCGGGATCCAGGAGCTGGCCAAACGATTTGAAGAAAAGCACGGCACCATTATCTGTCGTGAGATGCTGGGACTGAGTGTCCGACACGATGTTCCGACCCCCGAGGCGCGTACGGCGGAGTATTACAAAAAGAGGCCCTGTGCTGAGATCATCGGGGATGCAGCGGAGATCCTGGATCAGTATATCCGGG
Organism: Eubacterium sp.; assembly: GCA_024681515.1. GTDB lineage: Bacteria > Bacillota > Clostridia > Lachnospirales > Lachnospiraceae > Eubacterium_Q. The sequence goes on from JAILAR010000036.1 coordinate 3,130, forward strand.
AGCATCCGGTGGGATAGTATGGCGATTCTTAAATCACCGGGCCGGATTCTTTGGGAATCGATATGTCGGCAGGATATGGAAATGTGAGTGGAGGCGGAATATGAGATCTTTGTTTTTATCATTTGCGGTATTGCTCTTGGGATATTTTGTATACGGGCGGATCGTTGAGCGTGTTTTTCACCCGGACGACCGGGAAACCCCCGCATTTTCGAAACAGGACGGCGTGGACTTTATCCCGCTTCCGCCCTGGAAGGAATTCCTGGTGCAGCTGCTGAATATCGCGGGTACCGGGCCGATCTTCGGCGCGCTGATGGGAGCGTGCTTCGGGCCGGTGGTATTTCTGTGGATCATTCTGGGCTCTATCCTGGCCGGCGGCGTGCATGATTATATGTGCGGTATGATCTCGGAAAGACATGACGGGGCCTCCATCGCAGAGCTCAGCGGGATCTATCTGGGCAGCGGCGCAAAGTGGGGGATGAGAGTATTCTCCATCCTGCTGCTCGTGCTGACGGGAACGGTGTTCGTGACTTCTCCGGCCGCACTTCTGGCCCGTCTGACACCGTCTTCAATGAATGTCACCTTCTGGATCGTTGTGATCCTGATCTATTATGTTCTGGCAACACTTCTGCCCATTGACAAGATCATCGGTAAGCTGTATCCGTTATTCGGTATTATTCTGATCACGATGGCCGGCTGTATTCTCGGCGGAGTGATCTTCGGCGGTTACGATGTTCCGGAGATCACATTTCAGGATCAGAATCCTTCCGGGCTTCCGATCTGGCCCTACATGTTCGTTACGGTTGCCTGCGGAGCCATTTCCGGATTCCATGCGACGCAGTCTCCGTTGGTGGCAAAATGTATCAAGTCGGAGAAGCTGGGACGCAAGGTTTTCTACGGCGCCATGCTGACCGAGTCCGTGATCGCACTGGTATGGGCGGCAGGCGGCGTGGCTTTCTACGGCGCAACGGGCGGACTTGCCAATGCCATCTCGGAGATGGGACAGTCCGGCGTAGTTTATGATATCTGTACCGGTATGCTGGGACCTGTCGGCGGAGTGCTTGCGGTTATAGGCGTGGTTGCATGTCCGATCACCTCCGGTGATACGGCATTCCGTTCTGCCAGACTGATCCTGGCGGAGATCACGGGCCTGAAGCAGAAGCAGATCCGCAACCGTCTGATCCTTACGATCCCGCTTCTGATTGTGGGAGCAGTGCTGACGCAGTTGGATTTCAATATCCTTTGGCGATACTTTGCATGGAGCAATCAGACCCTGGCCATGATCGCCCTCTGGGTAGCCACCATGTACCTGCTTAAGAACCATCCGAAGAAATCGAGGAGTCTGATCACGGCGATCCCTGCCACATTTATGGGCGCCGTCACACTGACTTATATCCTTATGGCAGACGAGGGATTCCGGCTTTCGTCCACGATCGCGTATCCCGTCGGTCTTATCTTTGCAGCCACACTGTTTACCATTTACTGCGTGACCATGAGAAAATGCACGCAGAAATACGTGGTCGCCCCCTTTGACTCCGGCCTCATTAAATAAGCAGATGGACGTTTTACCGGGCTATGCTGAAGAGCCTTGAGGCAGCCAAGGTTGGCGTTCTTATGGGCGGCGGCGTATATGACAGAGCATGTGATGCCGTGAAGGCACTGGAAACCTCCTGCAAGAAGTGGCTGGATACCCTGGCAGACGGACCTTCCCCGGAGAAAGGAAACTATATATACATCAGAACCAAGATATGCTACAATGAACCTGATACTGCTCACGAAAAGAAGTATTTCCTCTCGTAGCGCAAAAGATTTGTGGGATAACAGGGAGGTTACCTATGAAAACCTTGTTGATCATTGTAATGCTGCTGATGCTTGCGGTGGTTCTGATCATTCCGCTTTTAGCCATGTGGATCTCCAGTCTGAATGTCGATCCGGAGAAGGATTATGATACCGACAGCTGGATCCACCGAAAGCTGCTGTATCTTGGAACGGCCATCATGCTGGCGCCCCTCAGGGTGCGGATCCATGTGACCGGAAAGGAGAAGGTACCGAAGACGAAGAAGGTCATGTTCGTTTATAATCATGTGTCCAACTTCGATCCCCTGCTCCTGTATATGATCTTTAAACCCTGGAATCTTGCGTTCCTGTCCAAGAAAGAGAATTTCGATATCCCGGTCTTTGGGCGTATGGCAAAACGCTGCTGTTACCTGGCCATCGACCGTGAGGATCCCAGGGAAGCGCTGAAGACCATCAATCAGGCGGCAGACCTTCTGAAAAAGGGAGAGGTTGCCATCGGCGCATCGCCGGAAGGAACCCGCAGTAAGACCGGCGAACTGCTGCCATTCCATGACGGCGTCTTCAAGGTGGCAAAGAAAGCCGATGTACCGGTGGTGGTGGTACGGATCCGTGATACGGAGAAGATCCGTAAGCAGGCACCGCTCCGTCCTTCGGATGTATATTATGATATTGTGGATGTGATAAAGCCCGGAGATCCGGAGTGGAAGAATGTACACATGATCTCGGAAAGAGCCAGAACATCCATCCTGGAAAAATAAGCATTTCCCGGGAGAAAAACAGGATAGAAAAAAAATCCGTTTCAGCTATTTTTAAGAATCATCTCTTACATTTAGAGCAATCAGAAAGAATTTGCTCTAAGTAGGAGGTGATTTTTTTATGACACAGCATACGATATTGATCCCGGCCTATCAGCCAGGTGCGGCACTTCCCCGTCTTGTACGGCAACTTACGGAACTTGGATTCCGGCACATCCTTGTGGTGGACGACGGAAGCGGAGAGGAGTATCAGGGACTTTTTTCCTTTACGGCGAAATGGGGAGCCGAGGTGGTCCATCACGAAGTGAACCGGGGGAAAGGTGCAGCGCTTCGTACAGGCATAGAAGAAACCATGAAACGATTCCCTGAAGATCAGGGGATCATCACCGCGGATGCAGACGGACAACATTTGCCCAAGGATATTCTTGCGGTTTCCGAAGCCCTGGCCGAGGATCCCTTATCCCTGGTCCTTGGGGTCCGGGACTTTGACGCACCGGAGGTTCCCTGGAAGAGCAGATTCGGTAACCGGGCCACCCGGACCTTCTTCCGGCTTACCTCCGGAAGGGCCGTATCCGATACCCAGACCGGTCTTCGGGGCTTCTCTGCCTCACTTTATCCCGAATTGCTTAAGATCGAAGGAAACCGGTATGAGTATGAAATGCACATGCTGGAGGATCTTGCCGAACAGGTACCGTTTCACGAGGTTCCCATAGAAACCGTTTATGAGAACAAGAACGCCGGATCACATTTCCGACCCGTCATGGATTCCATCCGGGTCTATGGCAGACCGCTGAAATTTGCTCTCAGCTCTCTTTCCAGTTCTGTTTTGGATATCCTGCTCTTCTGGCTTCTGCTTCTGATCCTTCCCCTGGCTGAGGCAGCGGCTATTACCACCGCCACCGTCATTGCAAGACTTTGCTCCGGCGCGGCGAATTTCCTTATCAATCACTATTTCTGCTTCAGGAGCGACCAGGATCTCAGAACTACAGGGGTGAGATACGGAATTCTCTTTTTTGCCCAGATGGCACTGTCCGCAGCCCTTGTAAACCTGATCACTTCCCTGCTTCCGGCAGCGGTTGTGGCCAAAATGCTGGTAGATACAGCCCTTTTCTTCCTGAGCTATCATATACAGAAACACTGGGTATTTCGCAGAAAGGAGGCAGATCGTGAAAAGAAGATCATCCGAACAGTCAAAGAATTCTGAGGGAAAGGTTCATCATTACTGGGCCTGGATCTACGGAATCCTTCTCACGGCTTACGCTGTCTTCACCCTGCTTCAGGTCTTTGCGATCCCCCATGATACCGTAAAGGTGGATGAATCGCAGGTTGCCTCCATCTATCAGACGGAAGGGCTGAAAAAAGCGCAGATCACGGAGGAGGGAACATCCGGGAATACAGAAAAAGCGGAAGTGACGGATAATGCAGATAAAAGAGAAACAACGGTAGCAACTGATTCTACAGAAGCGACTCCTGCAAACCAAACGTATAATTATCAGGACAATTACATATCCATTAACCTCACCGGCAGTTACATCAACAATACCATGGTCTATGTTGCGGATATTCAGCTGAAGAATCTTGGTCTCCTGAAGTCCGGTCTGGCAAATGACTCCTTTGGGCGAAATGTAACGGAAACCACGTCTGACATGGCGGAGCGATTGGATGCCATCCTTGCCGTAAACGGAGATTTCTATGGCTTCCGTGACACCGGGTATGTGATCCGGAACGGCGTGCTGTATCGGAGCGAGAAGAAAAGTGACGATGCCCAGGATCTGGTGCTGTGGTCCGATGGGACCATGGAAGTGATCCGGGAGGGCAATATTACGGCAGAGGAGCTTCTGGAGCGCGGGGCATTGCAGGTGTACTCCTTTGGCCCCGGTTTGGTGGAGGACGGAGAGATCACGGTGAATGCATCCTCCGAAGTGGGACAGGCCATGCTCAGCAACCCAAGGACCGCCATCGGAATGATTGAGCCTATGCATTATGAGATGGTAGTCTCTGACGGCCGCACCACCGAAAGCGAAGGATTAAGCCTGCTGCAGCTGGCACAGATCATGCAGGATCTGGGCTGTACAACCGCCTATAACCTGGACGGCGGAGGATCCACGACTATGTATTTCAACGGTGAGGTGATCAACAACCCCACCTCCGGCAGAAAGAGTTCCTCGGAAAGGAGCGTGAGTGATATTGTATACATCGGATATTGAATTAAGCTGTAATGATCCAACCCCGGCAGCTGAGCATACATCCCACATGGGAAAGGGTTTGCTGGCTTACTCCCTGCTCACCCTGTTCTGTCTGCTGGTCTTTCTGGTCTATAACCTGTTTTCCCACGGCGTATATTCACCGTTCATGACCTGGCTCTTCCTGTGGCCCCTTGTCCTGGGTGTATTCCCATGCCTCACCCTGCTGCTTCTGAAGAAGCTTCCACGGCCGAACCGTTTTACCATCAACGTCTACAATTCCGGCGTTGCTGCGGTCACCGTGAGCAGCCTGCTGAGAGGGATCTTCGAAATAGCCGGTACCGCATCTCCGTTACAGACCGGGCTTTGGATCGCAGGTTTCGTGATGACCGGAGCAGGGATCATCGGTCAGTTCTGGAGAATTAGACAACAATGATCAAAGCAGTAAAGAAGAGGGTTTTCGTGAACCCTCTTCTTTTCGTGCGACAAATTTGTACCATGACACCCCATATAATAACTACAATAGAATGATTCGGATGGAATGATAACAGGGATTTTTTAATTTGAGAGTACTTTCTTCTGTTTTTTTATGCTCCATTTTGCCCAGCATTTATGCGGCTTCCCAGACTTGAAATTTGAAATGTCGCATAAATACTGGGATTGGGCTGGGTGGAATTTGGGACACCATTGTGTGGTAAAGTATGATCAGAGGAGAGTTTTTGCATAATTAATTCCTTTCAACGATCATCAATAATAACGGAGTATACTTACCAGTATACTCCGTTATTATCCCTCTTAGAAAGAATTGTTTCAATTCTTTCCGGCATTTTAAAAAATTTACGATCAGGCAACTTCGTTGTCACAAGTATGCCATTTGCAGGTATCTGTTGTTGCAAGTAGAGCTCCTCCTGCTACAGCGCCAAGCTGTTCCGGATTCAATTCTACATCTTCATCTTTCAGAATCTGCATCAGTTCATCAGGATTCTTTGCGTTCTGCAGTTTTGCTTTTACATCATCATTCAAGCCGTCATACAAGTTCTTAAGTTCGTCTTTCATTTTTTTCTCCTTTCAAAATGAAAAAATATAAATCGCCTGCAGGGGC
>JAILAR010000048.1 GCA_024681515.1 Eubacterium sp.
TCCTCCCATGCTCATAATAAACATACTTGGTTCCTTTGATGGGTTTGTGCGAAATGCCGTTCCCAACCGGCGGTGTGGCTACTGTTATATTCAGATACATGGCGCCTCCTAACGAGTGTTAATTAACTCGTTAATATCGTACCACATATCAGGTGCAAAATCAATAGAAACCGCTTATTTATTTGCGTTTTCAAGAAAGATAACGCCTGTCTCATGACGAGTGTTAATTATCGTGGAAGTTCACAATTAAATAAATATTGTTTTGGGGGAGTTTACCTGGAAAACGTCATCAATAAACGGTTAAAATAGCCACGACGTAATACCTCTCCCCATGTAGTAGCTCGCCTATTTGTCTATACATCAGATGTTAATACGTTTATTTGATAGTATTCTAAAACAAACAACCACAATAGATAGAATATTCAAAAATACAACAATTAAAGTTAGCAATATCGACGATATTTGTATATTCCATACAACACTCTGTGTCAAATATAGTTTAATATAAAGCCAATACGTCAAAACCCCAACTGGAATTGCAATAATTATACTTTTTATGTTTTCAACAATTAACACACGACATAACCCAAAGAATGACATTCCAAAAATAATTCTCACAAATATCTCTTGCTTCCTTCGTCGCACCATAAGGGCTGAAGAAAACACTATCAATGCTATTGCAAAACAAAATAGTAAACATGAGATTGTTTTTTGTATTGGTGAATAAAATCCTTGAATTCCATAAGATTGCTCTTCCGATTTTTTATATGCAAGCTTTTCAATTTGAAGGAATTCATATAACTCATTCAAATCTATTGATTCTATATAATCATCTCCTAATACAACACGAATCCTGGCACCGTTCAGTTCTTCCTTTATTATTTTTTTTAATAAATTTAGCACATCCATATTTTGAGAATGATAAGGAAAAACTATTTCCGGTATCTTCTTACCTCTATCTACATATACTCCCTTTATCGGAACCGGGACTTCCGCAAGAAAAACATAGAATAATTCTCCTTTTTTTTCCATCAAATATTTAATGCTCGAATCTACATATACTCCGTTTGCTTTATCCCCCATTTCATATATTTCATCCAAAAAGGGAGCAAAATTCTCAGAAAAATCTATAACGCCATTTATTTGTTCTTCTACTCCATCTATTCTTTTATTCGTAATACAAAAGCATATTTGCCTTTTCTTAATAGATTGTTTATCCATCAAAAAAAACAGACGGTCACTTGTATCTTCCGATACAGAAACATCTGATTCACTCATCCAAACATCGATTGCCATTTCATCTAAACACTTATCATTAACTCTCTCAAAGTAAGTCTCAGCAACATCAATATAATTCAAAAGCAAAAGAGAGAATACTGCTATAATAAAAGCAAGGAACTGTAGCCAAAAAGAAAGCGGTTCCCGGATCATTTTTTTTCTATATTTCAATAGACTATAACTCCCTCTTCATCAATCAGCATATCCTAATTACCAATCCGAACAACCCGGTCACAATAATCAGAGATTTTAGGATCATGTGTGGCGATAATAATTGTATGCCCCAACTTTTTCAACTCACAGAACAATTCCATAATCGATTTTGAATTGTCCCAATCAAGCGAACCCGTTGGCTCATCAGCTAAAAGTAATGGTGCATCCGTAACGATTGCCCTTGCAATTCCACATCTCTGCATCTCCCCCCCCGAAAGATTTGACGGAATCCGGTGGCTCTTTTCAAATAAGCCTACGATTTTCAATGCCTCTTCCACTTTTTTTCGCTGCTCATCCGCAGGGACTTTACGAATTATTAGCGGTAGTGCTACATTCTCATACACCGTATAATGATCCATCAAGGCATAGTTTTGAAAAACAAATCCAATGTTGTTTTTTCTAAATTCTCTTCGGGCAGATACTGATAATCGAGATACATTTTGTCCATTATAATAATAATCTCCACTTGTAAGAGTTTCTATTCCTCCCAAAATCTGCAACAAAGTTGTCTTACCTGATCCGGAAGCTCCCATAACAGAGACCATCTCTCCGTGGCACGCTTCAAAAAACACATCCGCCAAAGCATAAACAGCTTTGTTATTAATATCCTGATACACCTTAACTCCATGTTTCAACTCAATTATTTTATTCAAACTATTACCAGTCACCTCACTCACGCAATTCATTCAATAAATCCTTTTCCTGTTTTTTTAACAACTTAATCATAGGAACAGCATTGGACAAAAATAGGATAAACAAGCCAATAACAAACGCTTGCAAATATGTATATTTAATCATAACCATATGAATCAGTGATTCATTTGAATCTGTTCCAATCACAATTCTCAGCACAAAAAAACTAATCCCGAGCGACAATAGAAAAGCGATCAAAAAACGAATTATCATGTCAATCATTGCAATAAAGCACACCCCTGACATTTTCATTCCATTAATAAGAAAGATGCCATAATCATAATTCTCTTTTTTTGACAAATAATACTGTAAATTAACCATTATAATGATACAGATAATACCTACAATAATGAACACTGAGGTAAACGTTTCCCTTTGTGGCATTCTTTCACCTGCAACCATACCAAGATGCTCATCCATCCCCGAGGTTTTGATTCTTATATTATAATCAGCTTGAATAGATTCCATGTATTCATTAATATCTTTGCAGTCAACACCATCTTTCGTAATAAACACACCGGGAGACCCTTCAGGCATTGAATCCAAAATCACAATTGAATTATCCAATGAAAACTTAGGGTCACTATTTAACAAATATTCATCACCTGAACCAAAACACATTTCGAAATCCAACATAGCGCTATCTTTCTCGAGAATTCCAAGAATATAACCTTTGTGAGATCCATTTGGAGATTCTATAATATCCCCTTCCTTATAGTAATCTCTGAAATTATAGCCGAGAAGAATTGCCATGTCACCATTTTCTTCTATTTCACACACTCTCTCTTCATCAACTTCTTTTCCTGATACTGTTTGTATTCCAATCAATTTCAAAATAGATACTGTAGCATATCTGGCCATCCAAAACGAACGCGGATAATATTTACGTTCCGGATCTTCTCCCGGCAATCGGTTCTGTGCATTAACCAAGTCTGGAAAATAATCAGAGCCTCCAACTGATATAGTACCTATTGCCTCAATCAACCCACTGTCTGATAGCTTAGAATAAAATTCCCTTTCTTCTTCTGGAGATTCCGGATATTCCTCGACGTAATAAACCCCAATTTGAATAATATCCTTTCCAAACGTGCTCTCCACTCTGAGTCTGAACAAATCCATATAATGCCAGAAAAAAGCAGTACATTCAAACAGAACAAGTACGATAGTCATGAAGAGAATAACAAGCCAAAAAAAAATCGGCCGCTTCACCAATTGTCGAATTGATAAACGTATCACAACAGCCCTTCCTTTTAAGCATAACATTGTTGTTTCGATAAAAATGACAATCAAACATAAACTCAACGTACGGTATTAATTAATCAGGCCAAACCTCTGGAAAAGAGAATCGCTCTGAATCAAGTATAGCATCTATCAATTAGATGCACATTTTGAAAATGTTTCTACATTTACCGTTTCGTTGACGTCAATGTCATCCAGATTCCAGTCCAATGATAAACTACTGGTCCCTCATTAATTTCATCGAAGTATTTGTAGATTCGATTAACCAGTTCCTTTTTGGTTTTAACACGAATGCGTCGTAACATCTGCCTTGTCATCTTACTGAGGAAGCCATCCACCAGATTGAGCCAGAACGCATGTTTTAAAGTGAACACATACTCAAAGCGTTCGGGGACGATGTTCAGATATTCCTGAACCTTTTCATACATCATAACAAACAAATCAATCTTCGCCAAAGCAATTAGCGACAGCATTCGCATATATTGTTGATCCATGTGACACTTTCGCCGCAGCTACGTAATATAGCGAAGAAACATACTTATTCACAGAAATGGATTTTTTCCCATAGTATAGCACCGATGACGTATCCGTACTCAAATTATTTACGGTAACTCCCTTTGAAATAATACCCATTATTTTGTCTGATTTCGGCACTTCATTCGAATCAGCGCCACCAATAGCACAACTACAACTCATGTACTTTCCACCATTTGCACTCTGAATGTTTGCGCTAGCAGTGCAATATAACTCACTTGTTATCTGTGTACGTTGAAAAGCCGACGCTGCAAACGCAGCGCAATTGACAAATAATACCATTGCCACACATATCAACAAACTAATTTGTCTTTTCTTCATATTATCCCTCCATAATAATGATTATTAATCTGTAACAACACTCACATGATACCACACATAGAACACCCTTTCAACTCAAACACAAATAATCCGAAAAAAAAGCTCAACATATCATCTGAGCCATGTCATCGCCCGATCCGTTCGATCAACTGCAGCAGACCTTCCCGATCCGTCACCTGATTCACTTCTCTCCGGAGGCCTGCTGAACCCGGAAGTCCCTGTGTGTACCAGGCCACATGCTTCCGCATCTCACGGATCCCGATGTACTCGCCCTTTTCCTCGAACATCCGAAGGCTCTGACGGGTCAGGAAATCTCTCCGCTCCTCTGCCGTAGCCGGAGGCAGAACCGTACCATCCTTCAGATAAGCTTTCACTTCCCGGAAGATCCAGGGATTTCCCTGCGCAGCCCGGGCGATCATCACGCTGTCGCAGCCGGTCTCCTGCTGCATCCGTGCCGCATCCGCGCCGCAGCGTACGTCTCCGTTCCCGATCACCGGGATCTGCACCGCTTCCCGCACTTCCCGGATCACGGACCAGTCCGCTTCCCCCTGATAGTACTCCTCCCGGGTTCTGGCATGGACCGCCACAGCCGCGCAGCCGGCCTGCTCCAGCCTTTTTGCGATCTCCGGGGCCGTCCGCTCTCCCCGCGCAAAACCTGCCCGAATTTTTACAGTCACCGGTACGGGGAGACGCTCCGTCATCACACGAACGATCTCTGCCGCCAGCTCCGGCTCCTTAAGCAGTGCGCTCCCTTCGCCGTTGTTCACGATCTTCGGCATGGGGCAGCCCATGTTGATATCCACAAAGTCAAAGGGATATGTCTCCAGCAGTTTCTCCGCCTCCGATGCCATCAGCTCCGGTTCCCGCCCGAAGAGCTGCACTCCCACCGGCCGATCTCCCGGTTCGGTAGCCAGAAGCGGCGGAGTATTCTTGCTGCCGTAAAAGAGACCCTTGGCGCTGATCATTTCCGTGGTGACAATGTCCGCGCCGCATTCCCTCGCAAGCAGACGAAATGGCAGGTCGGTTACGCCTGCCATTGGTCCTAAAAATAATTTTCCTTTAAAATCTGTCGTATTCATAATGTATGCTTCATAGTCAGGGGATCCTTCGTCGTGCTATGCACTCCTCAGGATGACATGGACTGTGCCTTTGGATGACAGGTTACTGCTTGTCATAGATGATCCGGAGGCCCTGCAGTGTCAGTTCCGGATTATAAATGTCGATCTCTTTTGTGGAGTCGGAAATGAGCTTGCCCAGACCACCGGTGGCAACCACCTTCAGTCCTTCCAGCTTCGACTCTTCCTTCAGTTTCCGGATGATGTACTCTGTCTGACCGATGTAACCGTAATAGATACCGGCCTGCATACTGGAAACCGTGTCCCGTCCCAGGATCGTATCCACCTTCCGGATCTCAACCTCCGGCAGCTTTGCGGTTCCGGTCCAGAGGGCATTTGCCGCAAGACGGATACCGGGAGAGGTAACGCCTGCATAGAAGGTTCCGTCTGCCAGCACCAGATCGTGGGTCGTTGCGGTTCCGAAATCCACAACGATCACCGGGCCGCCGTACATTTCATATGCAGCCACAGCATCCACCAGACGGTCCGCACCCAGTTCCTTCGGATTCGGGATGGATATCCGGATTCCTGTCCGGATGCCCGGCGCCACGATCAACGGCTTCACATCAAAGTACTTGATGATACCGCTGACCAGTGAGTGCATGATATCCGGCACAACGGAGGAGATCACACAGTCCGTGATGTCCGACATCTGAAACCCGTTCAGAGACAGCCATTCCCCCAGGAACACACCGTACTCATCGGAGGTACGGGAGGTCTGGGTGATCATACGGAACTGCTTCTCCAGAACCTTTTCCCGGAAAAGACCTACCGTAATATTCGTATTTCCTACATCGATTGCAAATAACATTGATAATCTCCTGTTCCACACTTCGCGCCCAAAACGCTCCGTGATCAATCTGTCTTTCCAAGGATAAAGAGCGAGTAATACTGCTCCAGCTGATTAAAAAGCTCCGCCTGCTCTTTTCGGATCCGCTTCACCAGAAGATGACTTCCGATCTCGTCATATGCCGGATCATCCTCCTGGGCTTCCGTGGTGATCACCAGATTTCCGGGCTTATCAAAGAAGAGCAGAATGACGCCTCCCACCTCTTCGGTAAAGAGCACGCACATGATCTGCAGCTCCTGCCGAACCCGCTCCGGAAGTCCCTGAAAAACGGGATTCAGATAATATTTTTTCGTGTATCCGGAAGCGCTGCAAAGCACCGTCATGTCCTGATCCATTAAACTAACTCCTATATCTATAATATGAGCCATGCCTCCCTCTCCGATTGCTCCGCAATCGTCGATGTCGCGGCATTCGCCGCTCCGTAACGAATCTTGTTGCACGTGTTTACCGATTATACGTTTAATTTTGACTATACAGTCCGTGCTCCATGATTCTGATTCTTACTTCTGCATGGCTGCGATGACGTCGTTCATGTCGTACATTCCCGCCTCACGGCCTGCCAGATATTTCGCTGCGCTGATGGCACCGTTTCCGAAAATGCTTCTGGAATACGCCACATGACGGATCTCGATCAGTTCATCCGGTCCCGCGAAAATGATCTCGTGGGTACCGGGGATATTTCCGCCGCGAACCGCGGAGATCCCAAGTTCCTTCTTGTCACGCTTCTGCATTCTCTGGCTGCGGTCATAGATGTATTCGTACTGTCCGTCCGCCGCCGCATTGATAGCATCCGCCAGCATGATGGCGGTTCCGCTGGGTGCATCCAGCTTCTGATTATGATGCCGCTCCACGATCTCGATGTCGAAGCCTGCACCGCCGAACACCTTGGTGGCATCCTTCAGCAGTCCTGTTATGGTATTGACACCTAAGCTCATATTTGCGGACTTCAGGATCGGGATCTGCCGCGAGATCTTTCGGACATTTGCCAGCTGCTCCTCGGAAAGCCCCGTGGTGCAGAGTACTACCGGCAGTTTCCTTGCCGCTGCCGCATCCAGTAAATGGTCCACAACCTTGGCAGAGGAGAAGTCAATGATCACATCGGCTTCTTCCTTCACATCCGCAAGATCGGTATAGATCGGAAATGCCGCATCTCCCGGTGCGATATCCACGCCGGCTACGATCTCTGCATCCGGATCGGAGGCCACCAGACCTGCGATCACTTTTCCCATACGGCCGTTTGCGCCGTGCATGATGATTCTTGTCATATTTCTTTCCCCTGATTGTATTAGTCTTGATTCGTTACCTGTTTAAATGACAGGCATTGTTCAAGTGAAGGGATTCTTCGCATTCCATGCGACGAAGAATCCTTTCACTCAGAATCAACTAAGCAAGCTTTATACCATATTCCGTCATAGCCTTCTTCAGACGCTCTGCATTCTTCGGCTCCATCTCGGTCAGCGGCATACGAACATATCCGCCGCAAAGACCCATCAGCTCGACAGCCTTCTTTACCGGGATCGGATTCACTTCGCAGAACAGTGCATGGCAGAGTTCCATCGCCTTCAGCTGCAGTCTGCGGGACTCCTCGATATTGCCCTCCAGGAAGCTGTGAACCAGACGGGAAGTATCCTCCGGAATGATATTTGCCGTTACGGAGATAACGCCGATACCGCCAAGAGAAAGGAGCGGAAGGATCTGATCATCATTTCCGGAATAAATGTCGATGCAGCCGTCTGCCATGGAAGCGAGATCAGCGATCTGGGAGATATTCCCGGAAGCTTCCTTGATAGCTACAATGTTGTCTACGTTCTTTGCAAGTTCCACAGCGGTTGCCGGCTGAATGTTGCAGCCTGTACGTCCGGGCACATTATACATGATGATCGGTGTGCTGACTGCTTCAGCGATCTCCGTGTAATGACGGATCAGACCCTGCTGGGTTGCTTTGTTATAGTACGGAGTTACGATGAGTAGGCCGTCCACGCCGCTCTGCTCTGCTTCCTTTGAAAGCTTTACTGCGGTATAGGTTGCGTTGGAACCGGTTCCTGCGATAACAGGAATACGTCCGTGAACCTGTTCAGCCACCACTGCGATACATTCGGAGTGCTCCTCCTCTGTCAGCGTGGATGCTTCGCCGCTGGTACCGCACACGATGATGGCGTCCGTACCATGCTCTACATGCCAGTCAGCCAGCTGTCTGAGCTTTTCGTAATCTACCTCCAGATTCTCCTTGAACGGGGTAACAAGTGCAACTCCGGATCCCTTAAAAATAGCCATTTTCTCTTCCTCCTTTTTTGAAAACGATTCTTCTAAATAGATTTTCTCAAATAAAAAATCGGGATAGCAAAGCGCCTATCCCGAAATAAATCCCATAATAGCTGATAAGATTTACTTCGAGTAGCACTCCACCTATTCCACACTTCGTGCTTTCGCACTCCGTGATCCACACTTCGTGCTCTCGCACTCCGTGATCCACACTTCGCGCTTACGCGCTCCGTGATATCCAGGTGACAGTCCTGCAGTTGTTTACTGCAGACCCAGCAAGAACGTTCCGACCCACGAACTCACTTCGGCGGCATCCCCTTTTGCGCACTCTCACCGGACCGTCAGTGTCCTCAAATGCGTGACTCTTGTCTGCCGCGCCTCTACTCAAAACTACGTGCATTATAGCACCGCCCTCTCGGGCTGTCAACGATAACTTCTGCAGTGTTTCTGTCAAGTAATCGTTGACACAATTCCTATCACATAAATTATCCTCGGCACTATGGCCTGGCCACAGATGCTTTTTGCCGGCTCACTCGCCGTCCGGATTTTTTCCGGTGACACATACATCCAGCGTCGCCCGCACCTCTCTGGCCTGCTTTCTGGTAAGATGCTCCCCCTCAGCCACTGCCTTCAGCGCACCGGCAGCATCTCCGTTAAACCAAAAATTCACCAGCTTCTTTGCCATTTCCTTCTTGTAGCTTTCCTCATCCACCAGCGGAATATAATACGTCACGCCCTGACGCCGTGTTTCCACAAAGCCCTTCTCCCGCAGTTTCTTCAGGAATGTATACACCGTCGTCTCCTTATACTGCATGCCGTAATCTTCCGCAAGCATATTGATCACATTAAATGCTGTCGCGCGTTCCTTCAGGTTCCATACACACCGCATGGTAACCAGCTCACACTCCGACAAAGCACAACGTTCGTACATGATACCGCCTTCTTTCCAAACATAAATCAAACATAATACAGATACAATCATCGAAACTGTCTTCAAAGCAATCATTGATATAATCTTTGATATAATGATGCTGGGGTCAAAAGGTATTTTGCCCCCGTCTGATACATATTGTATCCGAAAGAGCGGCAGATTACATAGACAATTCTCTAAAAACGTAAAAAAACTATAATAAAACTCAACTTCTTCCCTGCCGTCTCTGACGCAGGATCTCATACCCCACCACCGAACCGCTGATGGCGGCATTCAGGGATTCCACCTGTCCCTCCATGGGGATCCGCACCAGAACATCCGCCGTCTCAGCCACTTCGTCTGAAAGGCCGTTCCCTTCATTTCCTATCAGGATCGCGATCGGGCCGGTGAGATCCGCGGCATAAAAATCCGTTCCGGACAAATGGGTTCCCACTACATGGACGCCGGATGCTTTCAATTTACTTAGTTCGCCTACCAGATCTTCCGTGATATAGATCGGCACCCGGAAGACAGATCCCATGGTGCTCCGAACCACCTTCGGACTGAAGGGGTCCGCCGAATTCGCTCCGATAAGAACCTCGGTTGCCCCATAGGCTTCTGCCGTACGAATGATGGTTCCCACATTTCCGGGATCCTGCAGACCATCCAAAACCACGATCAAAGGGTCACCCACATCAAGCCCTCCATCCATACATTGTTCTGTCTTCCGGGATCCCTGTTTCCGGGATGCATCCTGCTCCCCACGGATCTCCGCTGCCGTCCGGGTCTCCGGCATCCGTACCACCGCCAGCATACCCTGCGGAGTCTGCGTATCGGACAGCTTCTGCAGGACACCGTCCGACACCGTCTCTACCCGGTCACACCAGTTCGCCAACTCCGGATACTTTTTCAGGGATTCCTCCGTCACGAAAAGCATGCGTCGAAGACACACCGGAACCTCCCGGATCATTCGGATCCCCTCCACAACAAAGCACTGTTCTTCCCTGCGGAAAGAGGATTTCTTCTTCAGTTTATCCACGTATTTCACCGTGTCATTCGTAAGAGATGTGATCATGAACATTTCTCCGCTTTTTTATGATGCCGGGAAGAGCGAACATTCGTCCCCGGCGTATGATGCGCCTCACTTCGTTACATTCCGCACCAG
Organism: Eubacterium sp.; assembly: GCA_024681515.1. Classification (GTDB taxonomy): domain Bacteria; phylum Bacillota; class Clostridia; order Lachnospirales; family Lachnospiraceae; genus Eubacterium_Q. Next base: position 10,581 of record JAILAR010000048.1, read on the forward strand.
TACACTGGTCTCACCATACTCCAGCTGCAGCCGCTTCATCAGTGCGTCATCCACATGCACCATCCGGCGCATCTGCACGGCTTTATGCTCCTCCTTCAGCTGGACGTAGACGCAGGTACTCCCGGGATATTCCGTAAGCAGGGATTCCAGCTCCTTCTGAACCGTCGCCAGCGCCTGATGATTCTGCACCAGAAGCCACAGCTGCTTTCCTTCATCCTCCATCTGCCGCATGATACGGTCAAAGGGAAGGATCTCGGATGCCAGAAGCTTTCCTTCCTCTTCGGAAATGGATGCGCGCCCGCGTACCAGGATCCCTTTGTTGATCTCCAGATACATCCGCGCCGATTCATAGACCTTCGGGAAGACCACCACCTCGATCTGGCCGTACAGATCCTCCAGTGTCACAAAGGCCATGGCTTCGTTATTCCGGGTCATCTTCACGTTGATCTGCTCTACCATCCCACAAAGTGTATAGTTCCGGTTATCCTGCGCCACCGTATGACGGGTCTCCTCCTCCGGTATGAAATCCAGAGTGTTCGCCGTTGCGTATTTTCCGATCAGATCCTTATAGGAGTCCAGCGGATGTCCGCTGACATAGATCCCCAGAACCTCCTTCTCCTTCTGCAGGATCTCCTGCTTCGGAAATTCCGGCATGTTTGGATATGCGATCTTGGATTTCTTTACTTCCTCTTCTCCGAGAAAATCCATCAGCGACAGCTGGCCCGACATGCTCTGCTTCTTCTCTGCTGCCGCCTGGTCCAGGATCTCCGGGTACATCAGGATCATCTGTCTCCGGTTCTGTCCGAAGCTGTCAAAAGCCCCCGCGTAAATGAAGCTCTCCACGGTTCTCTTATTGGCCTCTTTGTTTGAAAGCCGTCTCACAAAATCCGAAAGGTCCGTATAGGGGCCGTTTGCCTCCCGTTCCTTCAGGATCTCCTCCACCACGATATCACCCACGGATTTCACTGCTGACATGCCGTAGCGAATCCCTCCGCTGTCCACGGAGAACTCGCTGCGCCCCACATTTACGTCTGGCGGCAGAAGGCGGATGCCCATCCGCTTCACTGCCTCGATGTAGTTGGCCAGCTTCGGGCTGTTGCTCCGCACGGACGTAAGAAGCGCCGCCATAAAGTCCAGCGGATAATAACATTTCAGATAGGCCGTCTCATAGGCCACCACCGCATAGGCCGCAGCATGAGACTTGTTAAAGGCATAGCTGGCAAAAGCAGCCATCTCATCGAAGATCTTATTTGCGATCTTTTCCGGCACGCCGTTTTTGATACATCCCGGGACACCCAGCTCCTCATTTCCGTAAACGAAATACTCCCGCTCCTTGGCCATGACGTCTGCCTTCTTCTTGGACATGGCGCGGCGCACCAGATCGGACCGTCCGAGGGAATACCCGGCCAGCTTCATAACGATCTGCATAACCTGTTCCTGGTATACGATACAGCCGTAGGTAGGCCTGAGGATATCCTCCAGCAGCGGAGTATCATAGGTCACACTCTCCGGATGGGACTGGGCGCTTACGTACTGCGGGATAAAGTCCATGGGGCCCGGGCGGTACAGCGAGATTCCCGCGATAACATCTTCCATGTTCCTCGGCCGCAGCTCCCGCATGAAGCTCTGCATCCCGCTGGACTCCAGCTGGAAGACACCGGAAGTCTTGCCTTCGGAGATCATCTCATACACCTTCGGATCATCCATGTTCAGCCGGTCTATGTCGATTTCGATTCCGAGCCTTTTCTTCACGGACGCCACAGCATCCTGGATCACAGTCAGTGTCCGGATGCCCAGGAAATCCATCTTCAGAAGTCCCAGTTCCTCGATGGTGGTCATGTTGTACTGCGTCGTAACCGCATCACTGTTCTTGCAGAGCGGCACGAAATCCACGATGGGTTCCCGGCCGATCACGACACCGGCCGCATGCATGGAGGCATGCCGCGGAAGCCCTTCCAGCTGACGGGCAATATCCACCAGATATTTTACATCTTCATTTTCGTCGTAATACTTTTTGAAATCCGCACTCTTCTCCAGTGCCAGACCGATGGTCATGCCAAGCTCCATGGGGATGGACTTTGCCACCAGATCACAGGTCTTGTAGGAGATGTCCAGTGCACGTCCCACGTCACGGATACAGTTTCTGGCCGCCAGCGTACCGAAGGTCACGATCTGGACCACCATCTCCTCTCCGTATTTCCGTGTAACGTAATCGATCACCTCCTGTCGGCGCACGTCGGCGAAATCCACGTCAATATCCGGCATGGTGACACGCTCCGGATTCAGGAACCGTTCGAAAAGAAGGTCATACCTGATCGGATCGATATTGGTGATCTTCAGCGCATAGGACACGATGCTGCCGGCCGCGGAACCACGTCCCGGTCCTACCATGATGCCCACGCTGCGGGCGTATTTGATAAAGTCCCATACGATCAGAAAATAATCCACGAAGCCCATGCTGGTAATGACGGACAGCTCGTGTTCCAGACGTTCACTGAGCTCCGGCGTTACCGGATCGTAACGTTCTGCCAGTCCCGTCTCACACAGCTCCCGCAGATAGCTCTCCGCGGTATATCCCTCGGGCACATCAAACCGCGGGATCTTCTGCTCGCCGAAAACGATATTCACATTGCAGCGCTCCGCGATCTTCTGCGTGTTCTCCAACGCCTCCGGCGCATAGGGGAACAGGGCCGCCATCTCTTCTTCGCTCTTCAGGTAGTACTGTCCACCCTCATAGCGCATACGGTTTTCTTCCTGCACTTTCCGGCTGGTCTGAATACACAGCAGCACATCGTGCGCCTCCCAGTCCTCGGCATGAATATAGTGGGAATCATTGGTGCAGACCAGCGGGATCCCCGTCTCCTGCGAAAGCCGCATTACGCCCTGATTCACCATGGCATCTTCGGAAAGTCCGTGGTCCTGCATTTCCAGGAAATAATTGCCTTCGCCGAAGGTATCCCGATGCCAGAGGGCCGCCTTCTTCGCCTCGTCGTACAGGCCCCGCCGGATATTTACCGCCACTTCTCCCTGCATGCAGGCAGACAGGCAGATCAGGCCCTCATGATACTTTTCAAGGACCTCATGATCCACCCTTGGCTTATAGTAAAAGCCTTCCGTAAATCCCTTCGATACGATCTTACAGAGATTGCGGTAGCCCTCATCCGTCTCCGCCAGAAGGATCAGATGGAAATATCGTTCGTCATCCCGGCTGAGTTCTCTGTCAAAGCGAGATCCCGGTGCCACATAGACCTCACAGCCGATGATCGGACGGATCCCCTCCGCACGGCAGGCCTTATAGAAATCGATGGCTCCGTACATGACGCCATGGTCCGTGATCGCAAGCGAATCAAAGCCAAGCTCCTTCGCACGCTTCACCAGCGGCTTGATCTTGGCCGAGCCGTCCAAAAGGCTGTATTCCGTATGAACATGTAAATGCGTAAATGCCATAAGTTTTCTCCGTATCTTATTTCTTTCTCCTCAGGTATTTGCGATAGGCGCGCATATACCGCCGCACATACGCGAAAGTCTTCTCTTCCCCTTCCTCCGCCAGCATGGTAAGAAGCATCTCCAGCTTCTTCGCGGTGTAGGGATGCAGCATATGGTGGCTTCTGCCATTATAATAATACTTCAATGCGGACTCGTCCGTGTAATTCACGCCCTGATAGATCTTGCTGGCTGCCACGCGGTCGCAGAACATTTCCACGATGTAATTATCCGGCATCTTCATGCCTACCATTCCGATCACGCTCCGGTCCGCAGAGTAGTCCACCCAGTATTCCAGATGGTGCTTGTTCCGTCCCTTATGATGTAACCAGGCGGTGGTAACACCCTTAGCTTCCCGCTCCGCATCGTTGGGGCTTCTGGTCCCCTGATAATATTTCACGCCCATCAGGAATTCAGCCGGACTGTATTTTGACAGGTCATGCAGCAGCCCCTGCCGATAGAGGCCGCAGCGAAAGCAGTTTTTCCCCACTTCCAGCTTGTGGCGATTGATGGTGGACAGGTGGTGGTACACATTTGACAGATACCCCTTCAGTCCCTGTTTCCTGTTTTGCTCCTGATCATGTTTTTGATTTTGATTCTGACTCATTCCTGTTATCTTCCCCGACATTTTTATATATAGATCTGAATGATTATACGCCATTATTGTAACACGATTGTTTGCTCGTTACCGATACTAAAAAAACGATACAAAAAAACGGTACAAATTATTGATACAAATTATTGATACAAAATACAGATACAAAAAGAGCCGTTCATAATCACACAGAATCAGGCAGAACAGCTCCTCTTATATTTCTTTCATAGCCGCTTCACAGCTACTTTTATTATAACATAGATTTCAAAAAACTCAACCATGAAATCGAACAAATGTGCGACATTATGTGAACCACATACAGGCGCACTCTAAACCATAAAACCAAATGCCGCTGAGCTCTACATCTCCGCTTCACGCGCACGTTTTCTCTCCAGATATCCACGGACCACCAGACCGACCTCGTTGAGTCCGCTGACGATCAGAACAAAACCCGAGATCTGATAGATCGGTGCGGTATCACTGAAACGGGATGCCAGCATGACGAATGATACTATGATCAGTGCGAGGTTCAGGATCACCTGTCCCCACAGTGTGGCATCCGCCTTCTTTTTTATCTTCCCGACAACGTGGATCAGCTCTCCGTTGTATTTTTCGAAATCCTCCTTCACAGCCCGGTCGACACTCTGAATGACCTTATCCCGGTTCTTTTTCGCACGGCGCGCCTCGATCTTAGCATGAATATCATTCAGATCTCTGAGACATATAAGATTCGTGATACTGTTCACGATGACCGCCACAAAAAGGACCTCCTGCAAAACCGCACCGAAATCCCAGTCAAAAATGATCATACACGCTCCCAGGATCGTAAATGCGATGGTTTCCAGGATCGGTACCAGATTCTCGCGGTTGAAGCTTTTCGTGGTGATATAACCGATCAGCAGACCCACCGTGGCGATCAGGATGGCAAGTCCGAGCCCCCAGGCGATCTTCTTCGGTGCGCTGTTCGGGTCGATCACGATCCGGACACCGAGAAACATCAGAAGACCTCCGTAGACAAGGCGTCCGCCGATCAATGCCGTGATCTTCTTTACAAGCCCGCCAAGGCCGGATTTTTTATTTGCTTGTTCTATCTCTTTTTCATTTCCCATAGTTCTGATTCCAGACAATGCGCTCCCGCAAGGCAAATACAGCGTCTGCGCATGGCGCATACCGCTTAGCTATAATAACGGCGCCAAAAGCCGCAGCAGATTATCTACAAACTTATGCCACTTTCCATGATTCAGGCTTTCCAGCGTCACCTCCCGGCACTCAGACAGCGTTGCTATATAATCAGCCTTAAGCGCCTGCAGGATATCCGCTTTATAGAAGATGGAATTACATTCGAAATGCAGGAACAGGCTTCGGTAGTCCAGGTTTACCGTTCCCGTAATTGTCGGATTCATTGCATCCGTAACCGAATATATGGACGGGATCTTCATCGGATCTTCCTTTCCCGCATAGGAAAAGGCCGTCGCAACATTATAAAGTGTCCTTGCGATGTGCTTGTAATTGGGGTCTTTTGTCTTCTGATACAGTTCCGGATCCATGCTATAATCCTCCTAATTTTTAAATATATGGGCCATGCTTCCATCTCCGCCCGCTTTACAGGCCGAACCTGTCGGTCTGGTCGATGCGGCGCATAGAGTCCCCCACAATCATAAGGAAATCATAACACACCGGTGATAACAAATCCGCAACAAATAATGAAAAAACGCCCGAAAAAACCGCCCTAAACAAAGAGATCGACGCCCTGAAAAATCCAGGACACCGGTCTCTCAATTCATTTATACTCAGCTATAAGCAGACTCGCTCATACAGGTTGAATTAAAAATCTCCGATCATAAGCCATTTTCCGTATTTCAAGCAGACGGCGTATTATCTCCGCCATCCTGCTTTCCCTTGAAATCGAAGGCCAGCATGGTGATGTCATCGAACTGCGGGAAGGCACCCACAAACCGGTCGATGGCTTTCCGGACTGCCGGAAGGAGTTCCTGCGGAGTTGCATCCGCATTCTTGTTCAGGGCCTCCAGCATGCGTTCCGTTCCGAAGAGTTCATTCCGTGCATTCGTTGCTTCCGCCACACCGTCGGTGTATACGAAGATACGGTCTCCCGGATGCAGCTCAAATTCATGCTCGCGGAACCGAAGTCCTTCCATGGTCGCCACTGCCGGTGAATGCTTGTAAACCACCAGCTCGTACTGACCGCCGGCTCTCCGGAGCACCGGATGCTCATGACCCGCATTTGCTGCCAGACCCTTACCGGTGGTAAGATCAATGATCGCAAACCAGACGGTTACGAAAAGCTCTGCTCCGTTGCCCTCACAAAGCTGCTCATTTGCATAGGCAAGCACCTCGGACGGGGTACCACCCATCAGGGCACGGTTCTTGATCAGCGTCTTGGCGATCACCATGAAGAGCGCCGCGGGGACACCCTTTCCGGACACGTCCGCCATGACCAGACCGATATGATTCTCATCGATCAGGAAGAAATCGTAGAAGTCGCCTCCGACTTCCTTCGCCGGATCCATGGTGGCATACAGATCGAATTCCGTCCGATCCGGAAAAGCGGGGAAGGTACTGGGAAGCATGTCTGCCTGGATCTCGGTGGCGATGTTCAGCTCCGCACCGATACGCTCCTTCTCCTTTGCCAGACGCTTGACATTATCGATATACTCGTTGATACCGATCTCCATGTGCAGGAGACTCTCACTGAGCACCTGGATCTCATCGCCGGTCTTGATGGTCTTCAGCTTCTCGGATACCTGGGTGTTGTTATCCACAAATGCCCGTGCCTCGGAAGCCGACAGCTTGATCGGTGCAATGACGATCTTGTAGAACAGAACGCTGGCCACCAGCATGTTGAAAAGCACCACGATACCGGTGATCAGGGAGATCCGGACAACAAACTTGGTCAGGTTGTCATCCAGCGTACGCATGGGGATCTCCACGCCGATAAATGCAACCGTCTTCCCGTCCTTTACGATGGGGAGCATGGCCGTCAGGTTATAGCCGAAGCCGCCGTCCGCCAGATAGAATTCCTCATATCTTTTTCCGCTGGTGAAGGAATTTGACACTGCTTCCCGGAACTCCGAGAGGATCATACCCTTATCTCCCAGCAGGAAGTTATCCTCCGGAACCTCGTAGCAGTCCGCGATATAAACCAGCGGCGTCCAGGTCTTGTCCTCGTAAGACGCGTCCGTATAGGCGTTCATAACGTCCATATCTACCGTGCAGACGAACACATCGTTGGCATCCATATTCTCACGAAGATCCCGCATCAGATTCAGAATACGCTTATATTCCGCGTCCTCCGTAACCTTCGCCAGTTCCTCTTCTCCGACCTTTCCCTCAGCGTAATCCATGGCCAGCGCAGAATACTCTGCCAGCCGGTCCTCGCCGAAATAATCCGCCGCGATCTCTGCCGCATCGTAAGCCATCATGTCATAGTATTCCTTGATGGAGCGTTCATAGAGTCCGCGGCCGACAATCAGGACGCCGGCATAGATGAGGAGTCCCATACAGAAGAGCACCGTCATGAATTTGACGGACAGCTTTCCTGTCTGCGTCTGCACTTCCATCTTTTCATTTACTTCGTAATCAACACTCATAGAAATCCCGGGATCTACCTCGCAGAGCCCTCTCCCTTCTCATGTTTTTTAATCACTCGTTCCTCCAGATGTGCTGGGGCTTGGTCTGCCCGCTCATCTGCCGCCTGCCTGCGCTGATCTGCATAAATGTACTCTTATCCACGAAGGACAGTTCCACGCCCGAGATGGATCCCAGATCCCGCAGTTCATCGTAATCCCGGCTGAGTAGTCGGAGCAGACGGTCAAAATGCCTTTCCTCCACTTCCTCATCTACCGACAGGTCTCCCGCGTCCGGCGCGATCACGCCGTGATACCTGGCAGGAACGGACTGATAATCCTCACAGAAGAAATACTGCCATACCGGGATCTTCCGGTCTCTGGCCCAGTACCGGACCGCCCGGTCCAGGATCTCCATGTCCAGCTTCTCGCCTGCGATGTTCATAACCAGATTCCTGCGGTGCAGGAACCGGAACACCGGCAGCTCGCCGTAGAAGCCCTTCAGTTTCAGTACATCTCCCATGGAGTAACGATACAGCCCGGAAAATGTGGTCAGAACCGGTTCATAGGATCCTCCCACCGTCAGCTCCGACGCTTCCAGGATCCTGCCGTTATCCGTATCCGCTTCCCGAAACTCATAATACGCAGTCCCGGGGTACAGCACATAATCATAACTGTCCGGTTCCACCGGAACCCCCATCACACATTCCGAAGCCGCGTAGATATAATGCCACACCGGCAGCTCGCCGATATATTTCCGGATAGAGATCTCCTCCACCTGAAAGGCCTTGCTCCCGATCCCGCTGATCAGCCGGACCTTCTTCCAGAGCCGCTGCACGATATTCAGAAAGCCCTTCTCACACTCCGCTTTGACTTCCCGGATCCTCTCCTCACTGACCGGCAGTTCCGGCAGCGCCTTACGCACTGCCTCGGGGAAGTCCTTCTCCTCCGGGATCCTGCCCGCTTCCATATCGGAAAGCACCTCCAGGTAATGATCCTCCATGTACTGGAAAAAGATCAGGAAATCATAGAGATAGACGGACTCCATGGAGGTCAGCTCCGCATCCGCAAAAGCCAGCCACAGCTTCACATACAGATAATCGCAAGGTTTGGGGAAGAAGTTTAAATATCTTCCTCCGGATATCTTTCCGATATCCAGATTTCCCTGTTCAAAGAGGAACCGGTAGTAGGCAGATGTAAAGAGCATCACGTCTTCCTCTCTGCATTTCCGGTCCGTGTCCGCCACCAGGAAGGACAGAAAGAACCGTCTTCCTGCCTCGTCCGCCGACTGCATCGCCGGATACCGGTCCATCACATCCCCATAAATCCGCAGCGCCTCCGTGGTAATGGGGAAAAGCTTGCCGGCTTCCGTGGAACCCGAGGTCTCCAGATAACAGTAGACCGGGTCTGCGGTGATAAGCGCTTTTTCGCCGTTCCGCATCCGCTGCACCGGATTCCGATAATCCGAATAAACACTGACGGGTACAGATTCCCTGTACTGCTCCTTCGTTTCGATCTGGGAAAATCCGTGTGCCTCGCCGAATTCCGTAGCCGCATTCCGGCGGAGAATATCCCGGAGAACCGCTTCATTCTTCGAAGCAAAGTCTTCTCTGAACCTCTCCGATTCCGGATAGATCTGTGATTCATTATTTATTTCCGCGTTCAGATCTGTATACTTCATCAAGGATCCTTCTTGTATATTTTCCGAAAAACGGCCCGTTTAATACCTGGACATCATCGCTTCCGCCCAGGGACAGATTTGCTTCGATCAGTACCGCATCTCCTTCGCTGTCCACCGCCACATCCCAGGAGATCAGCCGGTGATGGCCCATAAAGGGATGGATCCGCTTCACCAGATCCATGCATTTGTCCAGGCAGGGAACCGGGATTCCTTCGATCCGGTATCCAAGACTTGGATGCACCTGGGACGTTGCACCGTCATCCAGCGCCCCGAACCGTTTCAGCCTGCCCTTCTCATCGATCCCGCAGTAGATTCCCTTAGAGCATCCGTTATCCACTCTGCGGTTCCCGGCTCCGATCTTTAACGTCCGGCTGAGGATCACCACCTGATCATCCACCAGCAGGGAAATGATCCGGTACGTATTCACGGACTCCGGATGGAGCCTTGCCAGATCCGGATGCTGCCGGACCGGTTTCTGGATCACGATATCCCGTTTCAGGGTTCCGATCACTTCCGAAAGCCGGGACAGATTCTCCCGCCGGAGCGCCGCCCGCTTCGATTTATTGATTGATTTATTGATTGATTTATTGATCGATCCGCCTTCCGCCTTGACTCTGCCTGATTGGTCGGCAGAATTCACATCTCCGTACATTTTGTCCGAATGAGTCTGACGCTCGATCTCCGACATTCCATCCACCGGTGTCGGATCATCCTCCATCGTTCTGTCCGTCAGTGTCGGATCATCCTCCGGAACGATGTCCGCCAGCGTCTGACAGTCGTCATCCTCCTGCTTTATCTTCAGGAAATGCACGTCCGCACCGCCTTCCGATCCCTGGGCGCCCTTGATCACCACTTCCGGCTCAGCAAAGACCCGAAGGGCGACTTCCCGCTTTGTGATGGGCTGATAATCCCCGTCCACCCAGACGCCACCGATCCGCATGGCCACGGCCTCCGGCTGCTTTGCCTCCGGGAAGAGACGGTAGTACAGACATTTGTTATCCAGATCATAGGACAGCGCCCGGTCACTGAGGTACCGGTCGATGTCACACATGTACATATCCTCGGGAATGTAATCCACGCAGAACTTCCCGGACTTTGCGGTATACATCCGGTGGGAGGCGGTATTTGCCTTCCGTACATAGGGGCGGTAATATTCCCGGACGTCCCGGGTCTGTTCCTTCGTGAGCCGCGGATAATGATACTTATCCGTGGACTCCCGGATCAGCTTCCGGTCGATCCTGCGGAGTGCAGGATTCCCCAGGAGCACGATGTTGGTATAGCCCTGCCGGTAATACGACGCCAGAATCCCCAGCAGATTGTCCCGCACCCGGAGCCGGTCCCTCTCATTGATCCCGATCCTGCCTGCAAGACCCGCCATGGTGGGCAGATAAAGCGTATCCGGCAGTCCGGCCTTTCCGATCAGACCGGACAGACCGGGCAGCCTGAAACCAAAGCGGTATCTCTGCACGCCCTTCCTGTTATAGTATACCTCATTTAAGACCTTTTGTGTATCTTTTCCGAAAAGCGGTCCGCAGCAGACCTGGATACAGTCGATGGATCCCAGGGCCAGATTGGTTTCGACCAGCACTGCCTCTCCGGTCTCGTCCACCGCCACATCCCAGTGGGCGATGCGGTTATGCCCCATGATCCCGTGAGCACGTCGAACCAAGGCAAGTGCCTTTTCATGATGGGGAAGCCGGATATCCACAAATCGGTAATGCAGATCCGGGTGCTCAAAGACTACACTTCCGTCATTCGTAACACCGATATCCCCGAGCCTGCCGCCCTCTCCTACGCCGACCAGAACGCCGCCGTTATAGAGATTATCCACGCGGCTGTCTCCGCCTCCGATCCGGATCACCGATGCCAGGATCTTCACGCCCTCATCCTTCGTAAGCATGGAAATGATCCGGTACGTATTCACGGAAGCCGGATGCAGCGCGGCATATGCCGGATGCTGCCGGATCTCTTCCTGCACCACCAGATCCTGCGTGGCCTGCTTTGCAAGCCTGCGAAATGTTTCTGCCCGGTCAGTTCCTTCCAGGAAGAACACCCCATGCCCGCATTCGGAGAAGACCGCGTATTTCAGAACGGAGCGCTCCTGCTCCGCAACGACAGATACTGCTTTCTCAAAACTGATCAGGCGGAAATCCCTGTCCAGCCAGAAGCCTCCGATCCGCATGACACGAAGCTCCGGCTGACGTACATTGGAGAAAAGCCGGTAGTAGAAGCATTTGTTGTCCAGATATTTGGAAGTCAGCCGATCCGTATAGAAGGGCTCGATCCGGCGATAGAACATGTCCTCGGAGATATACTCCGGATAAAACTTCCCCGAACGGCCGGTATTCACCCGGTGACAGAGTGGATCCACCTTTTCGTAGGCACGATAAAAGTCCCGGATCTCCCGCTTCTGTTCTTTCGTAAGCTCCGGGTACCGGAATTTCTTCCGGAACCCTTTGGTCTTCTTCCGAAAGATCTTCAGGATCGCCGGGTTGATCAGACGGTCCAGGTCCGTCACCCCTTCTATGTACTCTCCCGTGAGGAGTGTGTAAAGACTGTTGGTGATAAAGTTCATGATGTTTCTCCCGCTCAGAACTCCACCGTCAGGATGTTCATTCCGAGTGTATATGTGTAATGGCAGTCCTTGGACAGTTTCTCGATCATCTGCACGCCCATATTAAAATCATCCTCACTGTCCATGGCTTCCTGAAAGAGGTTATACCTTTTTCCGGAGCACATGATGGACACGCCGATGGTTTCCTCCATGGAATAGATCCGGACATCCACAGGATCATCATCCTTCTCCAGAGATTTACGGACCATAACGGTCATGACCTCCTCCAACGCAAGGCCGAGACGCATCCCCTTCTTCCGATCCATTCCGTTTTCCGTGCAGAACAGACTGATATCCTCGCTGGCTTTGCAGATCCCTTCATTGGAGGACATGATGGAGAAACCCTTCACCTTGTTATTCTTCTCCAGATAATCGTCCAGCAGAAGGAAGGAGGAAAGCTCATGTTCCTTTCCTTTGGTCTTTGCCGCCATCAGCCGGGTGATCAGAACCGTAACCAGCAATGTCAGCAGCATACTGAGGGGCAGGAACAGCCAGATCAGCCACTCCTTGATATACATGATATGGGCAAGAACCAGTTCAAATACAAACGTCCGCATGAACATGACCAGATTGGACAGAAAGACCTTCTTTGCCACATTATAGTAGGATCCCAGGACGGAACATGCGGTCTCCAAAACAACCGCTATTCCCAGGCAGATAAAGGGTACCAGAACCGACTGCTCCAGCTTGAATAATAATCCGATGGGCTGATGGAATACAATGATGATGATCGCAAAGATCGTGGACTGCGCAATCCCTGCCTGCATCTGCAGCCCCATCAGGCCCCGGACGCCTTCATTGTCATGCCCTCCCAGATAGATACCCAGCATGGGCGCCGCCGTCCGCGGAACCCCCGCGGTGATGGCCAGAGAGAGTTCCAGCATGGAATTGATCACCGCCCAGAGAGCCAGAGCCGGCGTACCTCCCACCGCATAAATTATCATGTTCAGGACCAGCATCCGGACCACATCCAGCAGACTTCCGAAAGCCGAAGAGCTTCCGAACAGAAGGATATTCTTTACCTGACGAAACCGAAAATGCCTGAGACTGAACCGGAAGATCGAGCTTCTGCTCTGCAGGATGCAGAGTCCGTAGAGCGTTGCAAACAATGTGGAAAGCACACTCGCCTCCGCCGCTCCCGCGATCCCCATATCAAACACATACATCATCAGCCAGTCAAACAGGATATCCGTACCGATCATGATCGCCATCATGACCGTCATGGCCTTCGACCGCCCGTTCAGCTGCAGAAAATAGGTCGGAATATAGACCAGGATATACGGAAGCGCCCCCAGCAGAGTGATCTTGCAGTAATCCTCCACCATATCCTGAAGATTGTCGTCCCGGCACAGAAGATCTGCCACCTGGCCCGAAAAAAACAGACCCGCCGCAATGAAAAAGATGCTCACGATCACCGACAGGAGAAATGCCGTATGATAATAAGCCTTTGCTTTTTCTTCATCGTTATGTCCGAGAGATCTGGATGCCGCCACAAAAGAGCCGACGCCAAAAAGGCACCCTACCATGCAGAGCACCAGAAAGAGCGGCATATTCAGACTGACCGCCGCCAGCGCGTCCGCGTCCAGCCTTCTGGACACGAACGCGGAGTCGATCAGTGTATTTACGGTTCCTCCCAGGACGGAAAGCATCACCGGGAAGAGCGCCCGCATAAACTCTCTTCTTAAAAACAGACTGTTTCTTTTAAGGGATGATTCCATGACAGTAACCTTACACTTTCAAATATCGCAAGTGTTTCGACAGACGATCTGCACAGCGTCAGATTGCCTGCCCATAGCATTCCATCCTACTGCTTGTCATCATTCTTGTGCCAGTGCCAGAAGATAAATCCCAGCAGGAATACATAGATCCCTATCGCATAGAAAAATGTGAACGCCAGCAGCGGAACGGATACTTCTCTGTCTTTCTTCATGTTTCTTCCTCACTTTCCTTTATTACATGTTTTTTTGACTTTTTTTGCGCAACATATCATTTTGTTTTACGTCATGCCACGTTGCGTCACTTCATGTTTCTTTACGCCGTTTCATGTTACTCCGTGCCGCCTCTTATTCCTGCATCACTCAGAATTCTTTGCGTTACCTGTATCACCTCAACCTTTTTGCAGAAATGAAAAGCTCAGCATGGTCATATCATCAAACTGCGGTTCATCGCCGGCAAAGCTCTGTACCGCAGCAGTTACCGCTTTCAGGATCTCCTCATCGCTCTTATCTTTATTTGCGTTCAGGACCTCCGCCAGGCGTTCCTTGCCGAAGCGCTCCTCATCCGACCGCTTGGCATCCGTAACACCATCGGTGTAAAGCAGGATCCGCTCTCCCGGAGCCAGCGTGATCTGAGATGCCGTATGGGGCAGTCCCGGGAAGAAAGCCACCGGAGAACCATGTGGCATCTTCCGGATGGAGTAACCCTCGCCGTTCCGGCAGATCGCAGGATATTCATGGCCCGCATTGCAGATCTCCACATTTCCTGTGGTAAGCTCTACGATGCCCAGCCAGACAGTAACGAAATGACTGGTGGGATTGTTCTCCTCCAGGATCTTCTCCACATAATCCAGGATCTCCGCCGGGCGTCCACCCATGGCAGCGCGGGACTTGACCAGCGTCTTGGTAATGGCCATGAAGAACGCAGCCCCCATGCCTTTATCCGATACATCCGCGATAAGGATCACCAGATGATCCTCGTCCAGAAGGAAGAAATCGTAGAAATCTCCGCCCACTTCTCTGGCCGGATTCATGGAGGCCTGCAGGGAGAAGCGATCGGTCTTCATACTCTCCGCAGGAAGCAGGGACCTCTGGAAGTTGGTCGCCATTTCCAGCTCTGCATCTGCCCGTGCCTGCTCTGCGTAAAGCTCTGCATTTTCCCGGGTGAACAGATTCATCTCGATGGCCAGGTAGGAGAAATCGTCCGCCAGTGTTCCCAGTTCGTTCCGTTCCTTTACCTGATGCATGGCCTTCACTGCCGCCTTATGATCCTTGTTATCCGTATATTCCCGGACACCCTTCTGGATGACCAGCGCAGGCCGGACTGCCTTCCGGCTGATCAGCATCAGAAGAACGACAGCCGCAAACAGCAGATTGAAAATCATGGCCGGCAGCAGTCTGGAATAGGTTGCCTGCTGGCTTCTCGTCTGCTCCGTCCAGTCATAGGCGATACCGATGGCCAGCCGCGGCTCACCACCGACAGAGATCGGGAGATACCCCACCAGGTACTCACTTTTCGTTACATTTCCGTCCATATCCCTGTTTTCGGCGGACGTGGAATCGAACTGTATCTCGTCGGAGGTCTGCAGCTTTTCCAGCACCCTGGCATTCGGTTCCAGCCCCGGGTGCTTTGCCCCCAGCTGATAACCGTAATCATTTCCGCCTTCCACGATACCGGACTTGTCCTGTCCCATGTAATAATAAAAGTATCCGGCCCGTTCCTTACTGATATCCACCAGGAAGATCTCCTTCCCCTGATACATCATATATTCCGTGGCCATGAGCAGGTCCTGAGCGATCTTCATATACAGGGACGCCGCACTGATGTGCTGCTTTTCCTCGGTCAGGGCATTCAGGTCTTCCTTGCCGGCCTTCTCCAGCATATACTCACCGGTCTTACCGTCATAAAGAAAACTGTAATCTCCGTCCGAGGCTTCCGGCACATCCTCCATAAAGGTATCGTACTTTTCATACACATAGTCCAGTGTCCATTCTATGGGTTCACCGTTACTTGATGCATTTTGGGCAACCAGAAGATCGTCCCGGATCATATCCTCACAGGTATTCATATAGGAGGTTCTTCCGCTGATCACCACGAACAGATCCACCACCAGGATCACGAAAAAGAAGACCACCGCGATGGCGATACCCATCTGAACCAGCAGCTTCTTCTTTTTCTTATTTTTCGTCGGAGTTTTTATCGTCTCCTTTGTTTCCTTCGTTTCCTGTTCGGCCATAAAGGATTCCTCTATTCGACACTTCGAGCCTTACGGCGCTCCGTTAATTTCTATAAAAATGTGAAGCTGAGCATGGTCATATCATCAAACTGCGGTGCATCTCCCGCAAACTCACGGATCGCCCGGGTGATGGCAGCCAGAAGCTCCACATCCTCCAGGTTCCGGTTGTCATTCAGAACCTGCTGCAGACGCTCTGCCCCGAACCGCTCTCCGTCCGCCCGCATGGCATCCGTGATCCCGTCGGTGTAAAGCAGGATCCGTCCGCCGTGAGGCATCGTAAAGTCATAATCCACAGGTGCCGCACCAAGTCCGAAGGCGATAGGCGTTCCATGAGGCATCTTCTCGATCACATATCCCGCATCACTCATGCAGAAGGCCGGATAATCATGCCCTGCATTGCAGGAATTCACTTCGCCCGTCCGAAGATCGATGATCGCGATCCAGGATGTAACGAAATGCCCTTCCGGATTGTTCTCCTCCAGCATCTCGTTGACATACGGAATGATCTCGGAGGCCTTTCCTCCCATCCGCGCCCGGGATTTGATCATGGTCTTTGTAATGGCCATGAAGAAGGCCGCGCTCATTCCCTTGTCGGATACGTCCGCGATCAGGAACACTAAATGATCCTCATCCAGCAGGAAGAAATCATAGAAGTCTCCGCCCACTTCTCTGGCCGGATCCATGGACGCCGCCAGCCGGAAGCGATCCGTCTGCATAGTGCCCTTTGGCAGAAGTTCCCTCTGGAAATGGGTTGCCAGGGAGAGTTCCGTCTCTACCCGGTTCCGGGCCTCGGAAAGAGCTGCATTTTCTGCGGTATACCGGTCGATCTCGGTCACCATGTCCGCGATATCATCTGCCAGCACACCCAGCTCATTTTTCTTTCTTATGGTCTTCATCTGATCTACAACTGCCCGGCTGTCCTTATTCTTCGCATAATCCCGGACACCCTTCTGGATCTTCACCGCAGGATCCACAGCCGCACGATGAAGGAAGATCAGCAGCACGCCTGCCACCAGAACAAATCCGGCAAACAGGGAATTCAGAACCTGATAGAGGGTACTGTCCTGAAGCGACTTCTGCTGGGTCCAGTCGACGCCGATACCCAGGATCAGGCGGTTTTCACCGTCCACCTTCAGTGGCGCATAGCCGATCATGTAATACTTCCCGTCTTCGGTCTCTTTCTCCTCATAAAACTGCATTTCATCCGAAGCAGCCGAACGGAGCTTCTTCCGTGTGTCCTCCGAAGGCGCCAGATCTTTCCGGATCATCCCCAGTTCCGTGAACTGATATCTTTTCTCCGGATCCATGTAGGAAGGGTCGGCATACTGATACAGAAAGCCTTCCCGACCGTCCCGGATATCCATGATGAATACCGTCTTCTGCTGAATGAACAGATATTCCGCAGAGACCATAAAATCCCCGTAAACCTTATAAAACATATGATATGCATACAGCTTCTGCTGAAGCGGAGTAAACGTCTCCAGCTGCTCCCTTGGAAAGGTATCCGCTATGAGCAGCATCTCATCATCGAACAGGAAATCGCTCTGCTCCATCTCCTCATCCGTAACGCTGTCCATAAGACCGACGCCGTGTTCATAATAATAATCCACCAGCCAGCCATGCTCTGCCAGGAAAGCATTTCCGGCCTGCATATCACGGATATCCTTCTGGAGAAGTTCCTCCGCCGTATCCATGGTACTCTTCTTTCCGCCAATGAGCACCGCGAAGTCAGCGATCACGATCAGAACAGCAAAAGAAAGGGTAATGACCAGCGCCACCTGGAGCAACAACCTTCCCTTCCGACGTTTCTTTTTGGGCAGATCCGGATCCACAGATGAATCCTCTTCTGCGTTGTCCACGGAATCGGAAGAACGGGCATCTTCTTTCTTCAGACCGGATAAGCTTTGGTCCTCGATCCTGAACTCCTCGATATTCAATTCCTCGACGCTCGATTCCTCGGCATTCGATCCTCCGATGCTCCATTCTTCGAAAACGGATTCATCTGTATCAGAGGATTTTTCAAGATCGTTTTCACTCATGTTTCGTCCCCTTCTATCCTAACCCTTCTATCCCAATCCCTATCCTGACCACCAACACCCCATTATATTATACAATCCGAATGGTAACAAAAGCGCAACAACGCCAAATCCCATCCGAATCAGACAAGCTCCCCGTCAATATTCTCATACAGCCAGTCCATGCCAATGATACAGGCTAAGGAAAAAAGCGCATTGGACTTATCCATCTTCCCGCATCCGATGGCCTTGCTGCATTGATTCAGTGTCCCGTTTGCAACCACACCGGAGATCAGCTCGATGAATTTGTTATATGCAGAACCGATGGCAAGTGCTGCGATCAGAAATATCACCAATGACCCTCGGAACGACTTGGAAACGATCATTACAAAAGAACCTCTATTTATTGTCCGTTATAACGGACGCACAGCATGGTCAGATCGTCGAACTGCGGTGCCTCTCCGACGAACTCCGCTATGGCCCGGTCAAGCGCTTCGATCACATCCCGCGGATGCTCGCACTCATGAGAATTCAGCACCTCCAGCATACGGTCGGTACCGAAGAGTTCCAGACCGGCATTGGTTGCTTCCGGTGCGCCGTCGGTGTAGACCAGAAGCGTGCCGCCCTTTTCCAGTTCCAGTTCATATTCCCGGTATCTGGTCATTTCCATTCCGCCGAGGACAAATCCATGGCGGTCCTTGACAAGCCGGAACTCACCGCCTGCGGTATGCAGGATCGGGAATTCATGTCCGGCACTTGCCGCGAGCACTTTTCCGGTGGTCCGATCCAGGATACCAAACCATGCAGTAACAAACATGTCATGCTTATTATTGGCGCAAAGCGTCTCATTTGTTCTGGCAAGCACCTCCGCAGGAGAGGTCCCTGTCTTTGCGTACTCACGGATGAGTACCTTCGCGATCATCATGAACAGGGAAGCCGGGACGCCCTTTCCGGACACATCACCGATGACCAGTCCCACATGCGTCGCATCAATATCGAAAAAGTCATACAGATCACCGCCGACCTCTTTGGCGGGATCCATGGAAGCATAGAGCTCATAATCCGGAACATCCGGGAATTCTCCGGGCAGGAAATCCTGCTGGATATCCGATGCAAGTGCAAGCTCCGTCTCCACTCTCTCCCGTTCTCCGGTCAGCCGTGAGACTTCCTCGGTATAGTTGTCGATCTCCACAGCCATCTTCGTCACGTCATCTGCAAGGGCACCGAACTCGTTCCGCTGTTTGATGTCCTTCATATGCTCATACGCTCTCAAGCTGTCTTTGGTCTCCATATATTCCCGGACACCCCTCTGCACCTTGCCCACCGGCCGGATCGCGGAGCGGTTAATGAAGAACAGCAGAAGAACCGCCGCCAGCGCCAGCGTAAGTGCACTGACACCTGCGATCCATATTACATCCTTTACGACCGAAGAATGAAAGCGGCTCCAGTCATATACAAGAAGCTGTACGGCCCGCACGACTCCTTTGTCCCTGTCCCAGATGGGCGTGATATAGATATAATAATAATTCCCGTTTTTCGGAGAATCATAACGTTCGAACACGGAGATGCCGCTTGTCTTAACTTTTTTTACCCCATCCAGTCCATCCAGCAGTTCGCTGAGATCCTCTCCCAGATACGGATTGTAGTCAAGCCCTTGCAAGTCCTCTTCAAAAACATCTCCCACCACCATGATCGATGTTCCCCAGTGTTCATCGCTGACATCGATGATTAAGGATGTCAGATTCTGCATCAGGACATAACTCATCATCTGTTCCATATAAAAATCCGAATAAATATATGCAGCAAGAATGCGTCGTGCACGCTCGGGTGCTGCCTGAATCTTCTCCAGGTCAAAAACGGGAGAAGTGGTGCCTTCTTCCAGCGGAAAGGTCTCGATCATTTCCATGAAATTCTTGTCCTCCGGATCCGCTGCAACATATGAGTAAGCAACAACCGGATTTGCTTCCCACTCATCGAAGAACCATCCAAGTGCATTCAGATCATCAAAATTGATTGACTGACGCGCCGCCAGCGGCTGCATGTACTCTTCCTTGGATTCCAGATAGGATCTCACATATCCTTTTTCAAGAAGCAGAGCCATGATCAGGATCAGCACCAGAAAAATAGCGGAAATGATCAAACCGACCTGTACCAGAAGTTTCCGGTTCCGCTTGATCTTCGGAAGCCGGATCTTTTTCCGCCCTTTTCCGTCTGTCTGCTCTTTTATCTGTTCCTGTGTCCGATCTTGTGCCTGATCTTGTGTCTGAACCGGTTCCATACTCAACCTCCGAATGTAATAAAAGCCTCTGCACATCCTCTCCCATTATACTATTTTTTCAGACTCAGAAAAATGTTTTTTTGATTTCAAATCATTATCATTTGCTGTCCTGTGGTTGTCTCTCTCTCCGAAAACAGATATAATAGATGACAGGGTCAAACGTTATTTTAACCAGGAGTCCTTATATGAAAAACAAGCTTAAATTTACCGTCCTCATAATCCTTCTGCTCTCGCTTACCTGCTGCGGCAGGAAAACGGAGCTTCATTTTGGTTCCGGAAATCAGGAGGGGATGTACTATGCCTACGCAGAGCAGCTAAGTTCTCTGATGAACGAGGATCTCACTCTTCGGATCCGCACCACCACCGGTTCAGCGGCGAATATCCGCCTACTGCAGAAGGGATATCTGGATGCGGCGATCGTTCAGAATGACAATCTGTATGAGACGGCCGAGGCCACGGAGGATACTCTCGGCTTCAGTGCGGTCGGCGGTCTGTATACGGAATCGATGCAGATCCTGGTACGCTCCGATTCCGATATTCACTCCCTGGAAGATCTGACGGGAAAAACGATCTCCGTAGGGGAGCAGGATTCCGGAACCGAGCTGAATGCCAGAGCACTCCTGCAGCTTCACGGAATCCCCTTTGAGGATCTGAATGTAAGATATCTGTCCCTTTCAGATGCAGCCGACGAACTTCGGGAAGGGCACATCGACGCCCTCTTCTACACCGCAGGTGCACCGACGCAGGGACTTTCCCAGCTTGCAAAGGAGACGTCCCTCAGGTTTCTTTCGATCTCTGATGAGGACGCACGCCGGATGCGGAACTTATATCCGGATTACGTGGAATGCGTGATCCCGGCAGGAACCTACCAGGGACAGACGGAGGACATCCATACCCTGGGCGTACGCGCCGTACTTCTGGTGTCAAACAGTCTGGACGATGAGACCGTTCGAAAACTGACACAGTATATCTTTCAAAACGCAGAAACGCTTCGCGCAGGGATTGTTTCGGAAGGGTCTTATACCGCAGCCTATGCCGCAGAGTCCATCCGGATCCCGTTTCATCCGGGTGCAGCGGCCTATCTGAAGGAACAGGGGATTGAAGTAAGAACGACCACCAATCCGGGAAGTGCACCGGTGATCGGCGGCCAGGATGATTGATCATAATAAGCACGCGCTCGAACAGTATTATAAAAAAACGGCGAAAGCCGCGACATCGACGGATACGAAGTATCCGAAGATGTGGCATGGCTCAAAATACGAAATGGTAAATACAGGAGTAACTTGGAATGTTAGTTGAACTTAATATGTACCAGACACTGGGTATCGCAGTACTGGTACTTCTGTTCGGAGAACAATTGAAGAAGAGGATTGCTCTGCTGGAGCGTTTCTGTATTCCCGCCCCCGTAGTGGGAGGTCTGATCTATGCCATCGTGATGACGGTGCTCTATGCCCTGAACCTGGTAGAATTCTCCTACGACAAAACCCTGAAGGATCTCTGCATGGTCATCTTCTTCACGTCTGTGGGATTTCAGGCAAATATCCGCATCCTGAAACGCGGCGGCGTAGGACTGCTGATCTTTCTCGGGATCGTTATCGCCATGATCTTCGCACAGAATCTCCTGTCCATCGGACTGGCAAAACTGGTGGGGGTGGATAACGGCATCGGTCTGTCAACCGGATCGATTCCCATGGTGGGCGGTCACGGTACTTCGGCAGCTTTTGGGCCGATCCTGGAAGATTTCGGCTTCAAAGGCGCCACTACCATCTGCTCTGCAGCTGCCACCTTCGGACTTGTCATGGGTTCTCTCATGGGCGGGCCTCTGGCGCAGCGCCGGATCCGGAAACACAATCTGACGCAGAATTACTCTGTCATGGAGAAGGAATCCGAAGCAGACGAGGAAGCACACCACCCTCTCCCCGGAAAATACGCCACAGCCACGTACCAGCTGGCCATTGCCATCGGTCTCGGCACGATCCTTTCCTGGCTGCTGTCCCTGACCGGTCTGACATTTCCGGTCTACATCGGCGGCATGCTGGTGGCTGCGATCATGCGGAATCTGAGCGAGCACATTTCCGGTATGGAAATGCGTATGGGGGAGATCAATGAGATCGGTGATATCTGTCTGACACTCTTTCTGGGGATCGCCATGATCACGCTGAAGCTCTGGCAGCTGGCGGATCTTGCCCTTCCTCTCATCCTGCTGCTGACAGGCCAGACCGTCCTGATGTTTATCTTTGCTTACTTTATCGTCTTCAACCTGATGGGCATGGATTATGACGCCGCGGTGCTCTCCGCGGGTTTCTGCGGTTTCGTCATGGGAGCAACCCCGAATGCCATGGCAAATATGCAGGCCATCACGCAGAAATATCACCCTTCCATCAGGGCCTATATCATCATCCCCATCGTCGGAAGCATGTTTGCGGATTTTATCAACAGCCTGGTGATCACCATGTTCATCAACTCCATCTGATCCGTATTGTCTGCTCACACTCCGGCCCCCCGCCGCTCACATGCTTTGCGTATCATTTTCTCTCATCAGGTGTGCTCACCGCGGCTATGCCTACGATCCTTCAGCAAAAATCCGTCCACCTTCGAAAGGATCCATGCCGAAATGACAGAGAGTATATAGACATGCCCGATATAAAGAAAATCAGGCATACTGCCACCGACGCCTCCGGGAAGGAGTCTTCGGAACAGCTCATGGATCAGATAGACCTCCAGACTGATACTCCCCAGAAAAGTAAGCACCGGATTCTTAAACTCGATCCTTAAATTGATCAGCAGCAAAACGAAGACGAAAAGCGCGCAGAAGATCACCTGCGCCGGAAGCGTCAGGAATTTCTCCAGATACCCCGGATGTCCCTGCCATTCCTGATAATAACCGAACCTGCCCTGCATGAACTGCTCGAAAAAGTACCATCCCACCAGGAGCAGGATTGAAACGGGAAGCAGCCATTTCCTGCATCTGAACAAGGCCGCCTTCAGGCGGTCTTCATTTTTTGCAAATAATACCCCCATGATAAAAATGAGTGTGGAATTGTACCACCACTCTCCCATAAACCATCGTCTGCCGCCCTCCGAAGAACCATGTCCCAGAAGAAGGGCAAAGACCACCAGAAGCAACGTAATACCGGCAAGCAGAGCTATGGAAAGTCTTTCCGACTTTGACCATCGAAAGCAAAGATAAAAGGCGATATACAGAAAGATGATTTCCACAATGAACCATGCATTTCCGTTCAGAAGCGGATAGCCGAGGATCCGGGCACATACCTGCCAAAAGCCATGGACACTGGTTTTTGAAAAAAGGGAAAACAGCGCCACATAAAGAATATTTGTAAGAAAGTAGGGAACCAACAGCTTCGGAAGCCGCCTCATCAGAAAGCCTTTCAGATAGTGATCTTTGGTCCTGTAGCTCTTAAACAGGCCAAATCCCGAGAAGAAAAAGAAAACCGATGTAAACAGGATTCCAAAGGAATTCCACAGCGTTATGGGGCCTTTTCTTACAGCACCGTAATTGGTAACGGTCTGTGCCATATGATGCAGGATCACCATGAGCGCAGCAAAAACCTGCAGTGCCTTCCCCTGCTCCAGACTCCAGGCACTGCGGAGAAAGTCATCCGTCTTATGCTTCCTCGCCCCGGCCACAAGGATCGAAACGATGGTCACCGGATACAGAAGCAATAAAAAATCTGACATCGTATCTCCCCCGTTATCTCTTAATGATCTCTCATAAGATCATTTTCTGTTTAGAATCCTCAATTGTCATACTACCACAATCTCAGAATACTCTTTCACCGTAGGTTCGGTCTTCAGATTAAATCTTGCGATCGTGGAAGTGATCCGGATCTTTATAGATCTGATCGTAAGTCGTTCTTGTATAGGCTTGATCATATGTATCAGATATTGTACCATAATGAACGATGATCTGTCATCCTGATATCATAACTGCTGAATGACATTTGGGATTAGATTTGGTACATTCATTCATATAGATGATGCCGGGGTCAAAAGGTATTTTTCCGCCGGTTGATCACCCTGACAAAAAGAGCAGAAAAAGTCGGGATCGGAATGCCCTGATGTGAAATAATGAATTTAGGCGAAATGAGGTGGCCGTTATGAAAGACTGGATCGAAGGATTTCAGGCTTCCATTGATTATATCGAGCAAAACCTGACAGAGGAGCTGGATATCGGGAAGATTGCAAAGGAGGCAGCGCTTTCTCCGTTTTATTATCACCGTATGTTCGGTGCCATGTGCGGCATGACCGTAGGCGAATACATCCGTGCACGCCGTATGACACTGGCAGCCCAGGAGCTTTCCTGCTCCGATCATAAGGTGATCGATATCGCCGTGAAGTACGGCTATGATTCTCCGGACAGCTTTGCAAAGGCTTTCCAGCGCTTTCACGGCATCACCCCCACCCAGGCAAGAGAATCGGGGGCGAGCCTGCGGTCATTTGCTCCGCTGCATATCAAGATCACATTGGAGGGCGGAACCATGTTGGATTATAAGATCGTAGAAAAGGCACCCTTTACGGTTGTTGGCATAAAAAGGAGATTTGATGCCGAGACCAGCTACCGGGAGATCCCGAAATTCTGGGGTGAGTGGGCATCAGATATGATGGGTTTAAAGGGAATATTCGGCATATGCACGGACATGGACGGCAAAACCTTTGACTATTGGATTGCGGACCTGTATCTGCCGTGGGAAGATATCCCGGAAGGCTGCTCTGCTCATCAGATCCCCGGTGGACTCTGGGCCCTGTTCAGATGCGAAGGAGCATTACCTGACAGTATGCAGAAGGTCAATACTCAGATCTGGACGGAGTGGCTTCCCGCTCTGAAGGATTACACCCTGGCCGGCAATTATTCATTGGAGTATTATCTGCCGCCGGCGAAAGATCCTGCCGATACGGTCAGCTATATCTGTATCCCACTAAAAAAAGTATGATCATCATGGGAGAACGGACTCAAATAACCGGATTAAGCAGATAATCTGTAAATATGTGCATCGTGGTGATTTACGGATCACGTAAGCGTGAAGCAAGGAGGAAACAAATGGATAAGAAAACCGGATTCAGTCTGATGCAGCCCGTCGGAACAGACATCGAATATCACAAACTTCCGGAGCATGTGATGCATGATCTCGGTCTGGAGGCATTTTGCAATGCAACATCAGACGATGCCATAGAGCGCCGTATGATCACAAATGTTCTTTCACAGATCACGGAGGATGCAAATGTCGCCGCCTACCGCCGACAGATCTTCGTGGATATTCTTCACCTGCCGGAACTGCGGAAAACTCTGATGGAACTGTTCGATAAGATCCGGTTCATGAAGGATTTTTCCTCCATGCACAGGACTTCTGATGAGGAGCTGGGCCTTTCCCATCTCTTCCGCCGTCTCGATGAACTGGACAGCTATATCCAGACCGTAGAAACCATGAGGGACTGCCTGTCCGATGAGAGGATCCAATCCGAAGGGCTAAAAGGGCTTCGGGATTACATTTCCGGACTGTATGAGGATGCCTGCTTTGCCGAAATGAAGAAGGACATCGCAGCCTTGAAAATGAATGCATCTGATGTGCAGAGCGTTACCCTCGGCGTCAATGTCAATCAGCGATTCGAAGCAGTCAGCATCGGACTGGTCTCCATCAACAAAAAGCCGTTTAAGAAGTCAGGTATCGTCAGCAATTTCGCCGATGCCATTGCGTCCAGAGACAAGCTGAGTGATACCGCCGACTGGGACGGTGATCTGCATTATCAGCTCATTGACGCAGATGAAAAGAGCGGCATCATCGGCCGCATGAAGAACCAGGTAGACACGCTTGCGGGAAAATCCGTCTTTGAAACCGCTTCCGGAAGGAGTTCCACGCTGGTGAATACGAAGACCGATGCCGTAACATCCGGTTCCACCTACTATCTGGATACCGTAGTAAATAAAATGCTCGGCTCCCTTGTGAAGAAACTGAGGGACACCCTTACCAAATACGCAAATGTAGCTATCGTAAATGTGTCCGGACTGGTACCGGAATTCCTTTACTACATCCGATGTGCGGAGTTTATCAGCCGTCTGATGGAAAAGGGATGTGTATTCTGCGAAGCGCAGCCGGAAAAAGAGGGCGAGACTTCCATGTCGGCAAAAGGCTTCTACAATCTGAAGCTGGCCATGAATATGGAAAATGTCAGCGAGATCGTGCCCAATGATCTCACCTTTGATGAGAAGCATACCGTCTATATCCTTACCGGGGCAAACCGGGGCGGAAAGACCACCATCACGCAGGCGGTGGGCCAGCTGTTCGTTCTGGCTCAGGGAGGACTCTTCGTTCCTGCGGAGAGCTTCCGCTATGTACCCTGTGACTGTATCTGCACCCACTTCCCGGCTGACGAGGATAAGACCATGAATCTCGGAAGACTCGGAGAGGAATGCGTCCGATTCAAGGAAATGTTCTCCGCGGCTACAGAAAAAAGCCTCCTGCTGCTGAATGAGACCTTCTCCACAACCTCGTTTGAGGAAGGCTACTACATCGCAAGAGACTCCGTGAAAGCGCTCCTGACAAAATCAGTACGGACGATCTATAATACCCATATGCACAAGCTGGGCGAGGACGCAGATGAATTTACCCGCGAAAGCACCGGAGCCGGAGCCGCCTCGCTGATCATGCAGACAGAGAATGGAAAGCGTTCCTTTAAGGTTGCTCTGGCGCAGCCGGAGGGTTCCTCCTACGCAAAGGATATTGCTGAGAAGTACGGCGTAACCTATGAGATGCTCGTCAGCGGCTCGTAAACTCTTTATTCAAACCATTTATTCAAACTCTTCATTCAACTCTTCATTCGTCATATTGAATGCATAATTGTCGAAGCAGATTTCAGACCAGAAATCTGCCTCGAATTATCTTTTGCTCCTCTTCACCGACTCCCAAAGCTCCCGCCAGATATCCTTCTACGGAACCGAAATGCTCGCATATGGCCTTAATGCCATTCTCCAGATAACACCGGCTTACACCACCGGACAGGAATAACAGCAGATCCGTCTTATCCGGTGTCAGATGATAAGGCTCTGCCTTCTTTCGAACTGCCTCCAGGGCAGCTGCGTGGTATTCATTTGTCAGAAGGTAATCCGCATAAATGGTTTCCTCCGATGCACCAAGGGCATATAAGAGCAGCATAGCCGCACAGCCGGTCCGGTCTTTTCCGTCCGTACAGTGCCACAGAATAGCCCGCCCCTCCTCCAAAGAGAGAACCGCCTGAAAGAACAACCGATATGCCCGGATCCCGCGCTCGCCTAAAATAAATCCGGCATACACCTTGTCATTGATCATTCCCGTATCCGACATCAACTGAAAGAACCGAAAAGGATCCTTCTTTGGATCGTTGTACATTTTCAGCAGGTCAGGGAACTCCTTTGAGTACTGTTCGATGGGGAAATCCTCCACTTCAACCACCGAAAGTCTAAGGTTCTCGCAGTCCGCGATGACCGGATCCGGCAGCCGGCTTTGCTGCACGCTCATCCGAAAATCGATGACCGTCTGCACATGGTAATCGTCCTGCAGCCGCTGCAGGCCTTCCTCACTGATCTGATCCAGAGCCGCAGTACGGATGAACACTCCCTTCCGAATGGTCCTGCCTCCCGCGGGATAGCCCCCAAGTTCCCGGGCGTTCCTGACACCCGGAAGGATGATTTCCTGTTTCATTAACTCCTCCTATTCCACACTTCGCGCCTTCCGGCGCTCCGTGGATTATCACGTCGCACGTATTTACCGCGCATATGCTTTACATCACTCATACAGTCCGTGCTTCCTGATAATCCGCTTTCAGCTGCATTTTTCTTTCGTACATGCGTCTGTCCGCTTTGCGGAACACATCATTGTAGCTGGTATCCACGTCCGGCTGATAGACCGCCATCCCACTGGCCACGACAACTCTTCCGTCCCTCATATTCTCTTCCACGCTACGTTCAAATGCGCCCAGAAGCGAATCGCGGTTCTCATAATCACTGCCTTCCAGGATCGCCGCGAATTCATCCCCGCCGATACGGAATACCGGGCTGTGATCGTAGTTTCTGCAGATCAGCCGGCATGCGATCTTTATATATTCGTCTCCTTCATCATGGCCCTTCGTGTCATTGACCTCCTTCAGTCGATTCAGGTCAAAGACCACCACGCCATATTCGGTAAGACTCCCTTCGTGAACGCGAACCTCCAGATCCTTCAGAACATCCAGATAGGCCAGCTTGCTCTTTACTCCGGTAAGAGCGTCCCGATACGCCATCCGCTTTGCCTTCTGTGTTTCAAGATAACTCTCCAGCATTTCATCCTTGTAGATAAAGGAATGGATGAGGCAGGTAGTAAGCAGACATCCTACGGAATATAACGGCATCAGCGGGTACAATGATTGAAGCAGGATAAACAGAGACATAACGATCCCCGAAAAACCGATAGTCCGATGATGTGCTCTTGCCTCTCCAAGGGCGCTCGAAGCTATGGTCAGCGTATAGATCGATGCCGTAAGGAAGAGGATCATCTGGAGCATAAGCGTTACGAATCTTGTAACTCCCGGCTGGTATTCCTTACCTTCTCCGAATCCGAACACGATGGGCACAAAACAGTTAATGATCAGTGCGATGATCTGAAACAGAAAAATGGTCCATCCACCGCCAATGAGAAATTTTCCGAACCTGCCGTTATTATCGATAAAGGCAACAACAAATCGTGTCCACATTAGCACGGACGATACCATGGACATAAAAAACAGCACGGTGTCCGCGTAAGTCAGTGCGATCCACCCGTTCTCATAAAACAGTCCCCAGCAAATATCCGTAGCATAATAGATCATCACTCCATACAGGAAATGACGATATCTGCTGCGGGCGACTTTTGTGTCCGTCTTATATCTTTTTCTTAATGCCGCATAGTTGATGATGACATGAACAACCAATGACAGCATTCCTATACTTGCGTAATACATTGAAGTCTCCTCTGATCCGGCTTGATGTCATGGCTTATTGTATCACGAAATCACGAAAAAAAATGTTCCAAATTGGCACATTGGGCCGGTCCGCTTTTTATTGGGTAAACGTACCATATGCGGCAACCGCCTCACGCAGGATTTCTTCCACGTCAGCACCGATAATGTCCAGGCCCACCGCCTTGATCAGAGATACCCTTTGTATCCCGTAAAAGTTCTCCGCAAGCGCTTTGATATATCCGAAGCCATAATCTTCCGGACAGAAGGCTCCTCCCGCCGTCATCACATAATAGAGTTCCTTTGCCCGGCAAAGCCCCTCAGGAGTGCCCTCAGGCGTGTAAGAAAACGTGATCCCGAGAACATTGATCTGCTCTATGTACTGCTTCAGTGACGCCGGGAAGGACAGGTCCCAGTACGGCGCAGCGATCACGATCTTCTCTGCCCCTGCAAACTGCCTCGCCGGAGCAAACATGGGATCATCAAATGCCTCCGCGGCGATCAGAGAACCCCTTTTAACAAGAAACGCCTCATCCACCGTCGGAAAGGAGATCTCAGACAGCTTCACTTCTTCAATCGGCTCTTCCCCCTGCTCTCCGATACGGGCAAGCAGATGATCCGCAAGCCGCTTTGTTCTCGAATCCTTACGCACACACGCGTTAACGAATAAAATCATGCCGAATCCTCCTTGCTTCACAGTTCGTGTTCCGTGAATATTTATCCTGTCTGCTCATTTCTTTCCCGTAAGATAATACACTGCCAGTGCCGTGCGGTGGGACAGATTCTCCCTGGACAGGATCGATGTAATATAGTTCTTCACCGTTCCCTCGGAAATATAAAGGCGCGACGCGATCTCCTTATTGGAAAGCCCGTCGGCAACCGCACGGACGATATCCAGTTCCCGCTCGGAATAGCCCGTGGGATCAAAGCCTGTACTCTGTCCGGAGCCACTCTCCTTCCCGCCCGGCTTTGCGGCCAGCGATGAAAGGATCCCCTCCTCCATAACACCGGTACCGAAATACACCGATCTGATCATCTGTTTCAAATGCTCCGGGGTATGATTCTTGATCAGATACCCCTTTGCTCCGCTGCCGAGAGCCTGCCGCACCAGCTCGTCATCGTCAAAAGTGGTCAGGATCAGCACCTTTCCCAGATCATGTTCCACGATGTATTTCGTAGCCTCGATCCCGTCCATCACCGGCATCTGGATATCCATCAGGAACACATCCGGTTTCTGTTTTTCCGCGATCTCTATCGCAGCCTTTCCGTCAGCCGCACATCCCAGCACTTCAAAATCATCATCCACATCCAGGATGATCTTCATTCCGTCCCGGACAAAATCACTGTCATCCGCGATGATCACCTTTATTTTTTCCATATACCTTCTCCTCTTTCATATGTGATTCTGTGCCGGGAGTGAGCGACCGGATGTCCTTACTCAGTCACAAGATTCTTCACCCCTTCGGGGTTCAGAATGACAGGTTTCACTTCGGGGTTCCGAATGACAGGTTTCGGAATGTATCAGTTTATCGGCAGCAGCATGTTCACGGTAAATCCTGCCTCCGTCTCCAGATCGATGGTTCCGCCGGCGGTGCGGACCCGCTGCCGCATGCCGGAAATCCCCATGCCGTCCTTCACTTCCTTACATCCGATCCCGTTGTCCCGGATGCTGCACCGGACCATACGGTTCATGATCACGATACGGATATCGATCCTCGTGCAGCGCGCGTATTTCATGGCGTTGGACACCGCCTCATAGGCATTATCCAGGATCACCTCCCACAGAGTATCCGGGATTTGGGCGATGTCTCCTTCCTTCTCAAACTCGGTCTCCACGCCCTTGTTGTTGCAATCCTCACACAGCTTATATAACTGCAGGAGCGCCAGATCCTTCTTCTCCGGCCGTTCTTTTCGGAGGATCGCCCGAATCTCATCCATACCTGTGCGCAGCTGGTCGATCACGGCCTGCACCATCGCAGTCGCCCTCTCCGGATCCTTCTCCATCAGCACCTTCACCGCTTCCAGCTGATACACGGATCCGTTGATATTATGCCCCAGTTTATCATGCAATGTCTGGGAGAGCGCCGCCCGTTCCTCCAAAATCTGGTTTTCCGCGATAAGGGCGCTTCGCGCAAGTTCAGCCTTTGTGGCCACCTCCCTCTCCCGCATATCCCGCTTCAGGCTTTGTTCCGTCAGTACATCCTCCTTCATCCGCCTCCGGTAGTCTGCCACCACATAGTTATGCTGGACATAGAGGATGGCCAGCATAAGGATCAGTACCAGCCGCAGGGGTAAGGCCGCCGGCGTCTCCACGAAAACACCGATCAGCAGTGCAAAGTACCATTTATGATCTAATTTAGGAAAAAGGGAAAGGAATTCGAAGCCGCAGAAAAAGCCTAACACCCAAAATGCCTTTCCCTCCAGAGATATGAGCAGTGCCCAGACGAGCATTCCTGCCGCCGTAAGATACCGCCGCACCGGAATACTAAAAAGCTCCTTCACGGCCATAAATCCGATAAAAAACGAAACAAGCAGGAGTACCCGAATGGATACCCCTGTTGTTTTTACATCGCTCATTTCCATGTGGCTCATAACGCTGTAAGCTACAAGAGCCAGAAGGATCGCGAGCCGTGCGAATACAAAATAATTGTCCTTGATCCGATCATTCATTATTCCTGAACTTGATCCCCACACTTCCCAGACTCAGGATGATGACCATATAAGCGGCCGTTACCCCCAATATCATTATATAGCCTTTCCCGTCTCCTGTCATCAGGTATTCCGTAATCCTGAGGAACCATTTCTGGGGCATAAGATAAGAGATCGTCTTAATCGTGTCAGTGGTGGAATCCAGAGGGAAATACATTCCCGCCAGCATCGCCGAAAGACTCCAGAGGGTAAACGCCGCAATATTTGCACTCATGACATTGTCAAAAAGAATTCCAAGCAGCAGACTGAGGGAACAGAAGATCAGTCCCAGAAGGAAGATCATCAGGATAAATGAAAGGCGGTCGATCCCCAGTTTTTCCTTTGGGATCAGGAAGCTGCAGCCCGCCATAATGGCTGTCTGCATTGCAGATACAATGGCGCCGGAGATGAACTTGGCCGTGAAGTACTGCACATTGCTGAGCCTGGTCAGCCGGATCCGTGTCAGTACCATGTCTTTCTTTTCATTGATGGCGGTATGCGCGATAAAGACTCCGGTGAACACAAACCCCAGTGTCATGATGGCGAAGGCATAGCCGATCAGGGTTCTGTGATCGACCTGTTCATTCGTCAGACTGACCTCATCCTTATCTGCCAGAGTTTCCACTGTCTTCTTCGGCAGATTATCGTTCATGCTCCTCAGGGCTATGAGGATATCTCCTCCGCCCTGCGCTGCCCTGCGGATCTGTCCGAGGATCATGGTAAGTTCACCGTTCATCAGCGTCTTTCGTTCATCCTCCGACAGGATAAAGACCTTTATTCCGTCTTTCACGGTTCCTGCGGCCGCCTCCGCATCGAAGTCTTTGCCGAGGAAGAGCGCTGCGCCCATTCTGTCCTTCTCCGCATCCAGTTTGATACGTTCAGCCAGTTCCTCCCCAGTCATACCGGAAGCCTTCACCCTGCAGACCAGGAAAGCGCCGCTCTCCGCCATTTTGGAAAGCAGATACTCCGAAAGCTCACTGCCTGAGGCGTCATAAACCTTGATCACATAACGGCCTTTTCCGCTGTAGTAGGCCACTTTCTCGTCGGCAGAATCGACCTCCACCACCTGGGATGCGGCAGCCGAACCATCCAGCTCATAGGATGAGAGATTCGTCTGTTCCACCTTCAGAATCAATGTGGAAAGGATCGGAGTAATGATCATGAAGAACCAGAAGCCGGCATTCCGAAACAGAAGTTTTATGGTTGAATTGATAATGCTTTTCATGCTCTGTCCTTTCTCCGAATGGATCCTGCAAAGATTGCGATCAGGGAGCAGATCACAGTGATCGCTCCAAGGAAGATCACGGAACTTAAGATGTAATCACTGTGTCCCGTACTTGACAGTTCCACCAGTGCCCGGTTGGTGTGATACAGCGGTGAGATCAGCTTTACTGACTCGGACCAGGCGGAAAACATATAGGTTTCAAAGGTCCCGCCGATATAACCCATCCACCATACGATACCGAAGGAAAGGATGATGGTTGCGATCATACTGTGGGTGATCTCGTAGATCATCATCTCGAAGGATGTGGCCGCTATGATGGAAAGCAGAAGCAGCATTCCCGAGATGAGGATATTTCCCCAATGTACCCCGAGTAAAGCCGCCGAGATCACCGCAGCAAGTCCGATGCCAATGGATACCACGGTTACGATGGGGATCGCTCTTCCGAAATAGATCCGGGCGGATGACAGATCCGATATACGGAACCGGTCCAGGATCTGATGCTTTTTCTCCTGGGCAAACAGGCCTGCGGCACAGACGATGGCGCACCAGCCGAAGTAAACCATATAGACCAGTCCGTAATAATCCGTGGCATTCACAGCAGGCGCCACCTCCGGAGATTCGGTGGGGATCTCTAGATCCGATACATCCCCGCTGATCATGCCGTTATAAACTGCAGAGATCATATACTCCAGCTTCGCACCTTCTGCCTTCCGCGACTTTGATTCATAGATGGTGTAGCCTTCAGCTGTAAATGTGATAAATCCGCCCAGCTCGTGGGACTGCATCAGCTCCTCCGGCGTTCCTCCGTCATAACGGTTAAATGTGATCCCATTCTCTTTTCCGACAGAATCAAGAGCCGTGACAGCGCCTGCGTAGGGGCTGTCTGCCTGAACGGTGTAGCCTACCTCAAATTCCCCAGGCGCCTCATAACTCGCCATCAGAGAAGAGAAGGCACTGATCAGGAACGCGGAGATCAGGATCGGGCAGAGCACGTAAAGCAGGATATTTACCGGATTCCGGAACATGATCTTGAAGTTGTTTTTAATCAAATATCTAATCATCGTATCATCTGCACTTTCTTGTCACTAAGTAATATGTGCCGTATTTCATCTTTTTTTGAAATGAAGAAGCGAGAGTATTCCGACGGGCAGAAAATATACACACCACGCAACCAAGGCGAGCCTTCCGCCGAGACCATCGCCGCCGGAGGACATCTTTGCGAACATTCCCGTAATCGGCATAAACGTGCAGCTGAAGTAGAACACTCCGTGTATCATAAGCAGTGCTCTCAGCCACTTGTCCGTCCGGTTCCTGGGATTCATCGAAAGTCCCGTGAAGAATGTGGAAAGTGCCATCACACCATAGCCGAGCAGATCGTAGTTGAAGATAAGCCCGAACTTATCGAATCGTAACAACTTTGCCGCCTGTTCATTCAGCTGTTCGTTATTCACCGTAGTCAGCTGTGAAAAATAAACGAGCATGATAAACGTGGCATATACCGCCGCAAGGATCAAACCGATATTCGCAGCGACTTTGCGGTCATCTTCGCACTCGCCATGCAGACCTGCCGTCATCATGATAAATCCTATCGGCAGGATCAGGCAGACAAAGTAGCTGCACATGGAATAATCAACTATCAAAAAAAATGCAAACAGAAATACGGTCACTGTTACGATCACTGATCCTGCTTTAGACATCATCTTGTTCAGATTCATAATCTCACTCCTTCAGATTCCTTATCTCCTGTCTCTTTCGTAGTTCCATCATCAGACATCTCTCAGTTTCTTTCCCGTCAAGGTCAGGAAGACCTCTTCCAGGGTTATGGATTCCGTGTCATCCACCACCAGTTTCTTCAGCTCCTCCGAGGTTCCGCTGGCAATGATCTTGCCGTTATCCATGATGGCGATGCGGGTACAGATGGCCTCCACCTCTTCCATGTAATGACTGGTGTAGATCACCGTTGCGCCGTTTCTGTTGGATTCCTTGATCTTCTCCAGGATGAAATTTCTGGACTGAGGATCGATTCCCACCGTCGGTTCATCGAAGATCAGAAGGTCCGGATGATGGCCGATGGCACAGGCGATGTTCAATCTCCGCTTCATACCGCCGGAGAAATTCTTGGCATAATCATTTCTTCGTTCCGAAAGTCCCACATACTCAAGAGACTCATCAATCCGCTCCTTTAACTCGGCTCCTTTGATGCCGTAGAGGGAAGTGAAGAGTTCTACATTTTCCCAGGCTTTCAGACTACCGTGGATCGCCAGGTGCTGGGGGATATATCCCAGCTTCGCGCTGAGCTCTCTCCTGTTCTTCCGGAAATCCTTTCCTTCAAATTCCACACTTCCGAAATCCGGCTTTACCAGATTGCAGATCATGTTCATGGTGGTGCTCTTTCCTGCTCCGTTCGGACCCAGAAGGCCGAAAACTTCGCCTTCTTCGATCTCGATGTTCAGGTTATCCACCACAACCTTATTGTCATATTTCTTTGTAAGATCTTTGGTCTTAAGAATGATTCCCATATGTCGCTCCTTCATAACAGCTTTGCAGCAGTATTTCCATCAGACAAACTCATTATAGGAATTTCTTCTCAGATTCAGTAGTGAAAAAAGATATATTTCGGATATGACTTTCGTCATGTTTTGCATGTGGCCGCTCGCGCACAAAAGCGGAGACGGTTCCTTACGGAACTGCCCCCGCTTAATTGGATTTTTATTAGGAGTTTTTTTGTTCAGGATTATTGTTTGGAATTATTAATCACGATTCTTCTATGACATTTTAGCATATAACAATCGTTTTGGGGCGTTCCATATTGGCACACTTTTTTGCTTGACATACAATCTGTATACTTTTTACTCTATCTCTGATACAATTCTATCGATTCGTATTCAGGAAGATGAACCGGAGAGGAGAAACAAGAATTGACGACATTTCACTATATCTTATGGTTTGCACTGACGCTCACGTTCTTCGTGCTCCTGCAGCTGGGTGACCTTTTTTATCGCCGGAAGAGCAAAGCGTGGGTCTACATTATAGCCTTTGTCCTGAAAATGCTCGTATCTGTGGGACTTGCCTTCTGCAGCATGGCCCTGTCCATTCCCATTATCTGGAAAACCGGTTATCTCTCCATGGCGATCAGCATCGCTCTCTTCGCAGATGCCTGGACGGACCTTTTCGCCGTGATCTTCCGACTCATCCGAAAGAAAATGCCCGGCAGAAAATGCATGATGGTGATCAGTCTGTGCCTTACGGCAGTTTACCTTACCTACGGCACTGTCAATATGCAGATCATCCGTCCGAAGGAGCATACCTATACCTCGGATAAGCTGACCCACGAATATACATTTGTCTTTCTTTCGGATCTGCATTACGGATCCGCCCAGAGTGAACAGACCGTGGATGATGCCCTGGCGGAGATCGCCGAGCTGAAACCGGATTTTGTCCTGTTGGGCGGGGATATCACCGATGAGAACACTACCGCCGAAGAGATGCAGAGCATTTACCGGAAGCTGGGAGCACTTCCCGTACCGGTGTACTTTATCTATGGAAATCACGACCGTCAGGGACTCGGAGACTATATCGGCGGTGCAAAATATACGCCTGAGGAACTAACCGCCGCCATCGAAAGAAACGGGATCACGATCCTGCAGGACGAGACTGTAAAAATAGGGGATGATCTGACCCTCCTCGGACGGGAAGATGTCAGCGCGGGAGACCGTCGGTGCAAGGTAACTGATCTTCCGTCCATCTCCCGGGATTCTTATATGCTTACCGTGGATCATAATCCCTTTCTGGAAGAGGACATTCTGGAAACGGGCGCAGACCTTCAGCTCTCCGGCCACTCTCATGCGGGACAGTTCTTCCCTCTGCAGTATATATACCACTTCGGAGAAAAACACGTCTATGGGGATTATCAGGTCGGCAACACCCGGCTCTATGTCAGTTCAGGAATCACCGGCTGGTACTACCCCTTCCGGACTGTCGCCCACTGTAATTACGAGGTGATCCATCTGGTTCCGTAACGCTTCGCGTAGCACCTGACTGATATGATCCACCTGGCAGGCGTTCTTACTCCGACACCGGTGCATCAGCCATCCACAGCTTCATAGCACGATATTCATCCGCTCTTCGTTCAGGGCTATTGTAATTGTACTTTTTGTGCCATCCGTCACAACTCATCGTCGTAAATGCACCGCATTCATTTACTTCCCGCACAAAACAGGCTATATAGTCCGTGACTTTGACATACGGGATCGTCGGAAGTTCCTCCCTGAATGCCAGGGTCATTTCCGTCTCATGATCCTTGTCATAAAGATACGTAGTCACTTCCTGGGTATCGTATTCCCCTTCTGCCTTCACCGCCATAGGGAACAACATCCCCACACATAGCGTTGACAGGATGGCTGCGCATTTTAAACTTCGTTTTCGTTTCATACACTTCTCCTCCTCTTCAAAGTAGTTTTCTCAATTCACGCTTTCGGAGATCATTCACTCCCATAAAATCATTATATCAAATCCCTTCTTCTTTGGACGTTCCATATTGGCACACTTTTTCTGATGTTTTGCTTGACACATCTAAGAAAGAGAGGGCGGCTATATCCTTGTATAGCTCGCCCTCCCGGATTACTTGTTTATTCGTTTACTTGTCTAATTGCCGGAAATGATTTGCATTACCTTTCGTTGCAGTATCCGTTCTTGCTGAACTTGTATGCCTTGCCGTCAATGGTGTAGGTTTTGCTCTTTGCGTACCAGCCGTTTGCCGTGCCATACCACCAGCCCTTAGATGTCCATTCATGCTTTCAGACACATTTCATTCCGTGATCCTGCAGATAAATGTATTCGCGAAGTCCTCTCCCTTCTCGGCAGAGAAGACCAGTTCCTTCGCCGTCCCCTTCAGAAGCTTATAAGACAGCTGGTTTTCCGTATTCGCGGGATCAAAGGATTCTCCGTTATATAAGGTCCTGATCTCCGCCTGCTTCTCCTTCTCGGAATACTCAATGGTGATCCTGATCTTCGGATCCTTCAGAACCGGAAGCAGGATCTGCTGAACAAGTTCCTCAAACACCAGATGGATCCGTTGCTTGATCCGGGGAGAAACATCATTCCGGAAGCAGAATCTGTCGATCTCCGCGTCGGCCGCCGGATAATCGAATCTGTCACCGTCTACGGCGATCTCCAGTACCTTCAGTCTTCGGATGAACCGCCGGGTCAGTTCCTTCTCCGGATGATCGAAGATCTGCTCCGGTGTTCCGTCCTCATAGATCCCGCCCTCATCCACATAGAATACACGGTTGCAGATGGCGCGGGCGAAGGTCATTTCATGTGTCACGATCATCATGGTCTTGCCGGTTTTTGCCAGATCGCGGATTACCGCCTGCACCTCTCCCACCATGGTGGGATCCAGTGCGCTTGTGGGCTCATCCAGCAGGATCACGTCCGGATCCATGGCCAGTGTCCTGGCTATAGCCACCCTCTGCTTCTGTCCTCCGGAGAGTTCATCCGGATACCGGAACTCCCTGCCGGAAAGTCCGACTCTCTTCAGAAGCTCGATTCCCTTATCATACGCCTCCTGCTTTGAGCGTTTCAGGATATCGATCTGCGCCAGCATCAGATTCTCGATCACGGTCAGATGACCGAACAGATTGAAGGACTGAAATACCATTCCCATTTTGCGCCTGGCCTGTGAGATGTCATAGCCGGAGGCGGTGATGTCCTCCCCATCCAGAAGGATCTGCCCGCCGGTGGGACGCTCCAGCATATTGATGCAGCGGATCAGCGTGGATTTGCCTGCACCGGAGGGCCCGATCACGGAGATCACGTCCCCATCTTGGATCACTGCATTTACATCCTTCAGAGGTGTTGAATTCCCGTAACTTTTCTTTAAATTCTTCAGTTCGATCATTTCGTCTTCACCCCCTTCAGCATGGCGCTCTTCTTCCGCTTCTTCGGATTGACACATCGTTCGATCCGGTTCACGATCCAGGTAAGCACGGCAGCGAGGATGAAGTATATAACAGCCACCGCGATCAGTGGGAAAAAGGCTTCATAGGTACGGCTTCGGATCAGATCACCCGTCTTCGTCAGGTCCTGTACGGCAACATATCCGACGATGGCCGTAGCCTTGATGAGTTCGATGATGGATTTCTTATAGCCTGGCATGAAATGCGGCAGTGCCTGGGGGAAAACCACCCGGAAGAACGCCCGCCGATCCGTATATCCTAAGGCATAGGCCGCTTCCGTCTGACCTTTATCTATAGCCCCGACACCCATCTTCAGCATGCCGAAGGCACCTGCACCAAATACCAGCGTAAAGCCTACGATGGATACAGCGGTTCCGGAAATGTCCACTCCGCTGAAAATGATGTAATAGAGGATCATGAGCAGCACGACCACCGGCATTCCCTGAACAAGCCAGATACAGAATCCGGCGATACCGTTTGCCGCCCGATTCCCCTTCCTGCAAAGCATAAACACAACAAAGCCCAGTGCCGTACCGAAAAGGATGGACAGTATCGTGATGAGCAGTGTGGTTCCGATTCCTTCCAGGAACAGCTTCCAGCGGTCATCACGGATGAAGGTCTTCTCGAAGCTTTCGGCGATGGAGGACCAGAAACCGCCGGAGGATGCTTCCTCCGCCTCTGCCGCTGTGGTACGTACCATGAGGACAAACGCGGCGGGATAGTAATCCACAAAGTCCACCGACTCTCTCCGCTCATCGGTCGCTATGATGGATCCGATTCCGATGTCTGCCTTATCCGCCTGTACGGAGGAAAGGATCGCGGCGAATTCCATTCCCGTGAACTCCACATGAACATCCAGCTCCTTCGCCAGGAGCAGGATCATTTCCACATCAAAGCCCTTCAGCTCACCGCCTTCTCCGACGTAGCTCATGGGTTCCAGGGTATCGCATGCGGCCACCCGCACGGTTCCGTTCGTTCCCGGCCAGTCCTGTTCCGGAAGAGTTTTTGCAGCTTCATCCGATCCGGTCCATTTCTTCCAGAGCTCCTCCTTCGTTTCCTCCGGGATCCTGTCATAGGCTGCCTGCCATTCATCCCTGAGGGGACTGCCCTTGGCAAAGGCAAACCCGAAGACACCGTCCTGCAAGTTCTGCGGGAACAGGATGATCCCCTTGTTCCGGTTCACCGCCAGGGTTCCCACGGCATTGTTCGAAAGCGCCGCATCCGTCTTCCGGGATTTGAGTGCCAGGATCATATCCGGATTGTTGTTATATGTGGTAAACTCCTTCACATCGGGCGCCTTGCTTTTTACCAGCTCCTCGAAGGGCGCTCCCGTCAGCATGGATACAGTCTTCCCGTTCAGATCGGAAAACTCCGTATATTCCGGCGTCTCCTCGCCCTGCTGACCGGCCGATGTGGTATCTTCGTCCCTATTCTTACCACAACCCGCCAGAACACAGAGCATCAGGATCAGCAGTATCCAAAGACATCGCTTCCTTCGTTTCGTCTGATCATTCAACAATTTTCTCCAGCCTCCAGTTACTTATTCAGCAAATTCATATCTGTTTTATCATCGTAGCACGTTTTACCTGTTCTGTGAAGTATGTGAAGTGGCCGAAAGAGCGTGGCAGGGGAGCGCCAGCGTGACAACGGGGACAGTCCCGCTTGTCACGTTTTCGCGAGAAAACGTGACAATGGGGACTGTCCCCGTTGTCACGTTCCAATCAGTTGTCTTTTTATTTTTCTTCCATGTAGAAATGTATCCTCTGATCCTCCGGAAGGTACATACCATCTCCTTCCTTGAGATCGTATGTGGAATAAAGTTCTTTAAACATCTGAACATTGACATTGGTCCGAATATAGTATGTCGGATGTGCGTCTGCATACAGATACATACGCATTACAGCATCGGAAGGCAAAACCTGTGCATATGCATACGCTGTATTTTCGAAAAACTTTTCGTAATCGAAGCTGCTGTTCTTCCTGACTGTCTGCATAACAGCCTCCAGGCCGATCAGATCGGCACCTGCCTCGGTTTTCCATCCATTACCCAGTCCCTGGATTCCCGGAAGGATCTCCATGGTATCGAGGTAGGCCACCAGCTTCTTTACCTTTTCCAGATATGCATCAAGACTATTCCCGATAAATATGCTTTCTCCCCTTCCATAAGCGTTATACTGCGAACCCAGGAAGTCGAAACCATGCCCGATCTCGTGACCGATCACCCAGCCGATCTTTGCCATCAGCTCTTCTTCGGACATATCGCTTCGATACATGCCCGAAGCAGTAAAGCCCGGCAGAATATTGATGGAGTTGGTGAAGGGATCATAGAAACAGTTTACGGTGTCCGGAGTATAGTAATTCCATGAGCACTGAGCCACGGAAGGCTGCCCGATGGTCTTGTTCATGGTTTCATTCATCCATGCTTTCATCTTCAGATAGTTCTGGAAGAGTGTTCCTCCATCCTCACTCTTTGTCAGAGAGAGCGTACTGAAATCCACGTAACCTCCATCCGGAGCAAGGATGCA
The DNA here is from genome assembly GCA_024681515.1 of Eubacterium sp. GTDB lineage: Bacteria > Bacillota > Clostridia > Lachnospirales > Lachnospiraceae > Eubacterium_Q. Next base: position 52,142 of record JAILAR010000048.1, read on the forward strand.
TAACCTCATTTCCTTAAGCTTAAGAAGCATGGCTTCTTTTGTTTTTTCATCGATCCATGATGACTGCTCTATCATTTCCTTATAGGATGCGATCAGATCACTTGTAACACGGTTCAGTTTGTCAATATCTTCCTGTGCATAATGATCGGCTATGTACATTTCCGAGATCAAATGTGCAAATGTAGTCGTCTGATCACAGACTGTAACCGCATTTGTTGCAGCATCCATGGCCGGCTGACCTATACTTGCTCTCATACTGTCATAGAGTGCCGGATCCAGGTAGAGATAGCACTCGTCGAGAACCTTGACCATGGTCATCGTCTTAAGCAGTTCAAGGTTTTCTTCTGTCCAAACCGAATTAAATGTATTTAACCAGTTCTTTTCAAATACGGAATATGAGGGTGATCCTCCCTTTCCGAACTTTAAAACCGTCTCCTTCACAGGATAATTCGGGCAGAGTGCCGCAAGTTCATCAAGAGACATCTGCTCCTCACATTTGGAATATGCGCCGTATTCCGAGTCCTGATAGCGATAACTGAAATAAGCATCCTTGCCATAGCTTTTTTCAAAGCTAAACAGTTCCGCTATCTTCTGCTTCGCCTCATCAGCCCCACAGCCCAGCAGCTGAAGGTGCTGCAGCGTCTTCATCTGTGCCTCGGTAAGGCTCTGCAGTCTTGCATTCGTCACATTTTCATCTTCGGAATCCTGAAAATTCATCGCGCCTTCCATATTATCCACAAACTGAAATTCCGGATATACCACTACCGTATTCACGCCGGAGAGATCAGCGGTGCTGACCAGCAGATACAGATACGGACTGAACGGAAAATCTTCGGCAGCAAGAACTTCATTCAATTCGGAAAGACTCTTCACATTTTTAATTCTGTCCAGATAGGGCTGAACCTCGGAGAGTCCCGTCTTGCCCAGTGTTTCCAGATCGGAGGCCTGCTGATAGAGGATAGACAACTGCTCCAGTTCCGCCTTCTTATAGCTGCCATCCTTGGCATCGGTCAGATTGCCGGATGCCATATATTGCGCGAAGTAGGTTTTTATCTCGGCCATTTTCTCCATCACAGGAACATACTGCTGACCCTGATGCTCTGCGATCACATCATAGTTATAATGCAGATACAGATTGTCCTTCGCTTCCGGCTTCTCCGCCGGCAGATTCCCGGTCACGATACCGTCGATCCAGGGAGAACCATAGAGCTCTGCCTGTCCGCTTTCCGTCGACCCGCTCTCCGCTGACGCGCTCTCTGTCGACCCTTTCTCTGTCGACTGGCTCTTCTGTCCACTCTCCGTCGATACATTTTCTGTCTGTCCGCTTTCCGTAGTTGCATCCTGGTTCTCTTTACATGCTGTCAGACCAAATGCCAGTGAAAGAATCAGCATGAATGAAGCGATCCGGATCTGTCCTTTCTTTCTCATTTTCAACCTCCTAATTTTGAAAAAGTGCATTGCTCTTACACTCTCTTTAAAAGATATATAAGATCCATACAGGGAGAATATATTATATCACATTTTCTACAGTTTTTTTGTTTTATGCACGAACAGTATAATAATATGCACCAATCGAAAAACCGCACGCTCACAAAAGAAACGATACGGTTTTTCACACTTGCTTTACTTCAGCCGGATCATGCACGCATCATCCTTGCTGTAAACTTCATAGATGTACTTGTCGGCAACACTTCCGTTCCGGACACCGGCCACCAATCCGTCATAGGTTGCAGGAACAAGCAACGTGTACTGCCCTTCGGCGGTTATGCTATTGCTTGTGTGCTTATACTCGACATTGTGCCATTTGTATACATATTTTTCCTTGCCCTTCACAAGGATCTTATGTCTGGAATAGCTGGCGTCATAGGTATCGGTAAAATCCTCTCTGCTGTCATCAAAAAGCTTGATGTTGTTGTAGTCGTTGAGCGTCGAGTAGAAATGCACGCCATTATCCAAGAACACCTGATCCGTGAAAACCAGCTTGAACTTGATAACCTTTCGAACATAGCCTTTGAGGTTCATCCCATTTTCCTTACCGAACTTCAGCATCTCATCTGTCACCGGTTCGGAGGAATACTCGGTAAATGTGACCTTTACCTTTCCTGTCACATCCCGCTTCTGATCTGTGTTTGTGGTAAACGTGTAAGCTTTGTTCAGCTTGCAGTCTGCCTTGATCTCGTACTTCTCAAAATCCGGAAGGTTTGACCTGTCTTCGGTCCCGGCTTCTGTTTTCGCTTCTGTAACCTTTGACGCGGTGGCCTCTTCCGTCGGAAGAGCCGTTCTTTCTTCCGTCTTCTGCGTTGTCACCGACTCTGTCGGAGCCTCGGTCCACGCCTCTGTCCTTGCCACGGTATCAACTTCCGTCCTTCTTTCCGACCAGTCCTCCGTCGGCTTGATGAAACCTGTAGAAGTCTCCGTAGATCCGGTGGCGCTCTTTCCGCCATCCTCCTTCTTATCCCTGAGGAATCCCGGCCACAGGAAAAGCATCACAACCACAGCAGCGATCACAACAATCGCAGAAATGATCCCGATGATCAGGCCTGTATGTGACTTTTTCTCTCCACCGCCTCCCGGTCCGCCGGGACCGTTCTGCCCGTAAGGCGGCTGATACTGACCAAAGGGCTGCTGGCCCTGACCATACGGCTGCTGACCCTGACCGTACTGCTGCTGACCCTGGCCGTACTGCTGCTGGCCCTGGCCGTACTGCTGCTGGCTCTGGCCGTACTGCTGCTGGCTCTGGCCGTGCTGCTGCTGACCCTGGCCGTACTGCTGCTGACCCTGGCCGTACTGCTGCCCCTGCTGCGTCATAGGTGCTCCGCAGACCGGGCAGACCGTCGAACCGTCCGGAACCGGTGCTCCGCAATAATGACAAATACCCATCGTCCACCTCCCTGGTATAACCATCTTATTACGGTTATACAGATATAACCATTCAATTTCAGAAAATCTCATCTTAAATTATATCAAATGTCCGCGCTTCAACATAGCTCAAATTCGCACCATTTCCCGAAGCGTGACAACGGGGACAGTCCCGCTTGTCACGTTTTCCTGGGAAAACGTGACAATGGGGACTGTCCCCGTTGTCACGCTGCTCGTCTATGCCGCCTTCTTCTCCCCGTCAAACCGGATGTACCAGTACACACCCAGAACTGCGGTGAAGATCACTGCGCTGTAGGTGCTGAAACGCTCCACGATCCCGAATACAGCCTTCGGAAGTGCGCCCGACCCGACGGCTCCGAAGAACATGCATCCCAGGAATACCAGTGCCAGGATCCCGAGCTTCTTCCGCTGATCCCTGAAGCTTCCCACGGCGATCACAATAAGGGATGCGATGGAAAGAACAACAACAGCGATGGTGATAACATACACATGCATAAAGGACTGGAAGGTTCCGTCATAGCCCTTTCCGGTAAGCGGGAACAGATCGTATCCCACATTCGATATCGTATGCATGGCGGTGAAAAGGTAGATACCGACTCTGAGAGGTTTTCTAACATATTTCACCATGATGCAAAGCAGTACGCAGGTGATGATGGAGCACTTTCCGTGCAGACCGGTAAAGATCTTCGCGATCTCCCTGGCCGGAGAATCCACTGCCGTAAGATCACTCACGGCCTGCTCCATCCAGTTGTAGCCCGGATAATTCAAGCCTCCGATGATGTCATGCAGTAGATAAAAGACTGCATTTGCGATCCCAAGGATCATTGTCCATTTACCGATCCTTTTGATCAGACCGGTATATTTTGCATCTGAAACACTTTCCATGATCTGTTCCGCCTTTCTCAATGATATCTGCGTTACCCTGTATAACCTTATCTCCTGCTTTTATTCCCGGCTTTTTCCCCGCCGTATTTCCTTCCGTATTTCCTTCCTTATCTCCTGCCGTATATCCTGCAGAATTCATCGATGTATTCCTGCATCATATCCGGTTTTTGGGGATCTGAATCTGTCTTTTCTGAATCATTTCCTGACACGAGATGCTGCAGGTCACATTCATAATCAATGATGGAATGTACCGCCATGGCGAAGGAAAATGCGGCAGCGTCTACATTTTCAAATGTGGCGATCCCCTTTACCTGAAGCGCATAAAAGAGTGTCTTTGTCGCCCGGATCATGGTCTCGGTTTCCTTTACCATGATCTCCGCCGCTGCAGGGTTGATCGACCGCTCGGACATGATCACCTTGTAGAAACGGTACATTTCCGGATCATTTACCAGATTCCGATAGGAACTGACCGCGCCGCTCAGGATCACGGAAAGAGGGATGTCCGGAGTGAGCCTGTCGTAATCCGGCGGATCGGCTGCAACCTTTTCACGAGAAGTCTTTCGAAGGATCTCATACATAGCCTCCACGATCTCCTCCTTGGAGGAAAAATGATTATACAGTGACGCCTTCGTGATCCCTACCTTCGTTGCGATCTGCTGCATCGAGACCGTTCCCAGACCTTTTTCTGCGGCAAGATCCAGCGTGGCATATACGATTTCATTTTTTCTGTTAGTTGTGCTTCGACCATTCATGTCTCTTTTCCTCATTTGTTCTCACTCAAAGTCATTAACTATCCTTCGTTCGTGACAATACTACCGTTCGGTAGTTTTGTCAATACCCTAATTTAATAATAAGAGAGGGCGGCTATACCCTGTGTATAGTCGCCCTCTCTGGTTTCTTTATTCATATCCTGATAACAGTGTTTACCCTGTCCTGAACAAACCCACATTTCAGGGCAGTGCTCATGGAGCCTTTATTCGTAGTTGAGCAGGCCCACACCGGCCTTTTCCCAATTGCAGCGATATGCTCGCACATTCTGCCTGTCAAAATCGCCGCAAGTCCTTTCCTTCTGTAATCCTCATGCGTTTCAACACCTATATCGATCTCCATGGAACTGACCGCTGCTGAAAATGCCACGGCACATACCCGTTCCTGATCAAGTGCTATATATCCGAAGCCTTCTTTCAGAAACTGCTCTGAAGATTCCCAGGAAAAGGACGGAATGATCCTGCCCTCAATCATGGATACATTTTCCCGGGTGATCCGCTCTATCCGAAATTCACTTTCATCTGCGACATCGCATCCGCCATGATGAGGATAAGCATATTCTGCTCTGGAATTAATTACAGTGTTCTTATCTTGGAAGAATGCTGTTACATCGTCATCTGCTGTGATCAGCACCAGGCGTCTTCCATTCCGACTTGAAATCATTTCGGAATAGATATCCTGCAAAAATGTATCCGACGCATGTCCTGAGATGTATCCAAACCCGCAATAATGCCAAAAGAACACCGCCTCCACATCAGGCCCGTCATTCACATATACTTCTCCCGACTGGAAGCCTTCGGTTATGGAGCAGGGATAAACCCTGTTGGCGGTATTTTCCCTCGCCCAGGAACTGTATTCCTTATAATCTTTTTCATCTGTTTTTCTCATGTTCAGGACAGACCTCCATAATACACTTCCCTAACTGTCGCGCCACTCCTGTGCTTTCATCAGAATCTCCCGAATCATTTCATCTGCAAAGAAATCCTTCACGAACTGATTCCATTGCAATGCGGACTTATCATATTCCGGTCTTTGCATGTCAATTACCCTCTTTTTTTCAGAGTCGCATCTGTATTATTATCGTAGCACGTTTTACCTGTTCTGTGAAATAAAGAAAGCGGACGGCCGTACATCTCCTCTGCAATATCCAATTGTTCGGTAAAGCTGTCGCAGAAGGTTTTCGGCCTGGCCTTGCTGACGAGAAGCACCGGATCCTGTCCCATGGGATAATCCATCTTCGTATCAGACAGAAGTCCCGCCCCATGATCAAAGAGCGGCGCA
>JAILAR010000050.1 GCA_024681515.1 Eubacterium sp.
CTGGTTTCCATGAGATAGTCATCGTATCGTTCCAAAAACTCCTTGGTATAATCCCTTGCCCATTCACATACCATCCGGAAAGTGTTTTGTTCAAAAGCCTTGAAAGTCAGCTCGGTTTCATTTAACATAGTATTCATCACACAGCTCCTTATCGATTTTGTCTGCAAACTAAATAATAAGGTTAATTTATGTGATTGTGAAGAGGCTTCGGCCTCTTCTTTTTTTATTATTCATGCCAATGATAATTATACTCTATGTTCTTGACACCTGCGGTGCCGGATAATATGATGGAAGGCAGGGAAAATGCCCAGGAAAGGAGAAGGCGATGGTTACAATTAAGAAAAAAAATGCGCTGAAGATCCTCTACTACATGATGGCCATGGACGGCATCATTTATGACGAGGAGCGCTCCGCCTTTGATGAGGTGGGGAGGCTGGTGGACGACCGGTATGACAGCTTTCGAGCCGACATTTTATGGGAATGTCAGAACACCGCGCTGACCAAGGGAGAGGGGGACACCGTGTTCCATCTTCTGGATGCCGCGGCGAAGGAATTCAAGGATCTCGGAAATGTACTCACGGACGACTGCATCCCCGGCAGACTGCTGGTGTGGAATCTCCTGGTGGTGGCTCTGGCGGATCTGAACTATACGGATCCGGAGCGCAGGCTGGTGGACGAAGCGGTGCGCAAGCTGGAGATCGAGGAGAATGATTTCCTCCAGATGGAGCAGGTGCTCCGGGCGAAGGCGGCAGCGGAGCGGGAGCTTCTCTTCCTGCAGCAGAAGGCGGCGGAGGGAACGCCGGATCTGAAGCAGCAGATCGCAAATGTGAAGGAACGCGTTCGGATCATTACCGCAAATGCGCGAGATATCATGGTTCAAAGGGGGTGAGGGTATGGCATTTTTATTCTTTGGCCTTGAAAGAGAGCGGAAAGCGGCAGATGCCATGTCCGCAGCCGAACAGATGGAAAAAAGCTGCGAGGAGACTCGGGATCTCCTGACGGCATATAATAACATGAAGGATGTGATCCTGATGGATACCATCCGGATCACGGAAAGCCTGCTGGACGCAACGGGAATGTCCGACCTGGAGCGGACCCTCTGGAACACAGAGTATCCCAAGGAGAATGCGGATCTGATCCCGGGAGAGAATGCAAAGCAGGGGGCGGAGGAAGCTTCCGGAAGCAAGAAGCAGCTGGAGGAGCTGATAGAGACCTTCCACCTTCAGATGGAGCAGAACCGCGGGATCCGGCTTGTGGTGATGCGGTACTATCAGATGCTGACCCGGCTGGATATGGAGATGGTGCTTCTGAATGAAGACATGCAGAGCATTATCGAAAAACGGGGGATCAGCTTTGCGAAGTACAATTCGGAGCACATCAACCTGTTCCGGAAAGCGTCTACATTTTCGGAGAAGATCCGTGCCATCATGCAGAAGAAGATCCTGAACGAGAAGGGCGAGGTGTTCGCGGACGCGAAAGCGGAGTCGGAGGAGTTTCTGAAGAAGAGGGAGCTGTAGGCGACGCGCGGAATAGGGTCCGTGAAGAGTGCCTGACAATCTGACCATGTAAAAAATAATAGAATTGGACATTTCAATATGGTCAGAAAATAGTATAATACAAACATTCCTGCAAAGAAAAGGGAAAGAAGGAGTATTATATTATTATGAAACGAGTATTAACCATCCAGGACATTTCCTGCCTCGGAAAATGTTCCGTAACCGTTGCTCTGCCGGTGATCTCCGCAATGGGGATCGAAACGGTAATCCTGCCGACAGCAGTTTTGTCGACCCATACCATGTTCAAGAACTTCACAGTCAAGGATCTGACGGATCAGCTGATGCCTATCGTTGAGCATTGGAAGTCAGAGGGTGTGGAGTTTGATGCGATCTACACCGGATATCTCGGATCCGCAGAGGAGATCGAGATTGCAAAGAAGATCTTTGAAATGTTCAAGTCCGATGATACATTGGTATTCATCGATCCGGTCATGGCAGACAACGGAAAGCTGTATCCGGCCTTTGACGAGGCTTATGCAAAGCTGAATGCCGGACTTTGCGGCGCGGCCGACATCATCGTGCCGAACCTGACAGAGGCCTGCTTCATGACAGATACGGAATATAAGGAAGAGTATGATGAGGACTATGTAAAGGAACTGCTGGGCAAGCTGGCGGCACTTGGTTCCAGGGTGGTTGTACTTACCGGCATCTCTCTCAGCGAGGGCAAGACCGGAGTATACGGACTGGATACCAGGACCAATGAGTACTTCATTTACCAGAACGACAAGGTGGATGCGGCATATCACGGAACCGGCGATATCTTCGCATCGGTCGCAGTCGGAGGACTGGTACGCGGACTCTCCAGAGAGAGAGCATTTGCGCTGGCAGCAGACTATACAGCAGACACCATCCGTGTCACCAAGCAGGACCCGAAGGAGCCCTGGTATGGAGTGAACTTCGAGGAGACCATCCCGCAGCTGGTAAGCCGGCTGACGGTGGACCTTGCAACGGACGGCGAAAACCTGCAGTAGCGCCACGAGCGTGACAACGGGGACAGTCCCCATTGTCACGTTTTCCCGGGAAAACGTGACAAGAGGGACTGTCCCCGTTGTCACGCTCCAGCAAAAAAATGAGCAGAGGTAAACACCTCTGCTCATTTTTGCCGGTTATGCTCGGAATGACAGGACTTGAACCTGCGACCTCTTGACCCCCAGTCAAGCGTTCTACCACCTGAACTACATCCCGGTCTGCGCGTTTCGCGCCTACCTATATTACTACGAAATGACGCAGATTGCAAGCATATTTTTCGTTTTGTCAGCGGAGGCGACACTCTGCCCCAGGAAGATAGCGTGCTTGACACATTTTATATGACGGGATAATATGGTGATGTGTGGGTATTTTTTGCGTTGACTATACGATCAGGTTACTTAAGGGGGGATAGTATGCGTCAGTTTCAGTTCGGTTATAAAGGGCAGGATGCTTTGGTACGGGAGCTTCGTAAGATCAGACAGTGGTCCAGGACGAAGATCTATTCCCGGATGGTTTTTCAGGTATTCATCGATATCATCGACCGGGAAGCGGTAGAAAAGGTAATGGATACCATCAAGGATGAGATCCCGGATGCACTCATTTTCGGCTGCTCCACCAATGGTCATATCATTAATGGGGAGCTGTCGGGAAGAACCATAGCCATCACCTGTACGGTATTTGAATATCCCACAAGCAGGGTGCAGATCCTGCAGTATGATCTGAATGAAGAGAATGAATCCCGTGTCACCTCGGAACTGCTTCGGTTTCTGGACGATAATACATGGGTGACAGCGATAGAGCTTTTGGTTACGATCCGCGGCATGTCCATGACCGGCTTCTCGGATCGCTTTCGTGCGGCCCGGAGAGATATAGCGATCTACGGAGGCGGCGCATTTAACAGGGATCTGAATGACGACGAAGCCTGTGTGTTCTCCAGTGTGGGAGGCTATACAGATCATGGCGTCGTATTTGTACTTATGGGCGGAGACGATCTTCACGTGGAGACCACCTATATCACCGGGTGGAAGCCTCTGGGGCGCGAACTTGAGATCACAAAGGTTAAGAGAAATGTGCTGTATGAGATCGAAAACCGTCCGGCATATGATACGTACTACAGATATCTGAATATAGAAAATGATGAGAATTTCTTCAGCAACACGCTGGAGTTCCCGTTCGTTTTCGATCATAACGGGATCCAGCTGCTTCGGGCACCTACAGTCAGTCTGGATGATGGTGCGCTGGTCATGACCTCGGATATGTACGAAGGCGATATGGCCCGGATCTCCTATGGCGATCCGGAAACCATACTGCGCGAGGTCGCCGGAAAGATCAAGGCCCTGTACCGGTTCAGTCCGGAAGTGATCAAGCTTTATTCCTGTGGCGCCAGACGGACTTTCTGGGGTTCGGAGGTCTCCCGCGAGACTGCGCCCTTCCAGCTGCTTGCTCCGGCTTCGGGTTTCTTCACATCCGGTGAGTTTCTGCGGACGAAGGAGCACCTGAATCAGCACAATGTTACGCTTGTGGTAGGAGCACTTCGGGAAGGCGGCGTCATCGAGCAGAAGGAGATGCCGTCCATGGAAGGGTATGGCATGGAATTCTCCGGACGAGTATCCATGGTAAACCGGCTTGCCACATTTATCCAGGCGGCTACGGAGGAACTGGCAGCTGCCAATCGTCAGCTGGAAATGGTGGCGATCTCGGATGGACTGACCAGACTGTACAACCGTATGGAGATCCAGAGAAGGATCACGGAAAGGGTGAACCGGTTCAGTGATGAAACCGAAGAGGGCATTTCCACGAAACCCGTGTCCCTGATCATGATGGATGTGGATGATTTTAAAAAGGTAAATGATACCTATGGCCACGCGGAAGGAGATCAGGTTCTGATCCGCCTGGCGGAAATGCTGAAGCGTACGATCGATGTACATGCGCCGGGAAGTGTGGCCGGACGCTGGGGCGGTGAGGAATTCATGGTGATGCTTCCGGGCTTTGATCTGGAAATGGCAGCCGGGATCGCGGAGATCATGCGGAAAAGCTTCACGGAGATCGGATTTGACCACTGTGAACATCAGACCATGAGTCTCGGGGTTGCCGAGGCCGTCTCCGGGGAAGATCCGGATATCCTGTGTATGCGTGTGGATGATGCACTCTACAAGGCCAAGAAGCAGGGGAAGAATCAGGTGGTACGAGGGTGAGTGTCCTCCTGAGCGAAGCGAAGGATCCTGAAATCGAAAACAGACAGGGTTATATATACAAGAGGGGAGAAGGACGGGCTGATCAGTGATATCGAGCGAAGTAAATTCGATGAGCTGGGCTACCTCCTGGATGATACGGTGTATGACACCTATAAGGCTGACCTTCTATGGGAATGCAAACAGCAGGCCCTGACGGTCACGGAGGGAGATCGGAACGCCGTCTCGTTGAAGAGGCTGTAAGAAAGCTGGAGGTGGACGAGAAGGATTTTCGTGAGATGGAGCATACGCTGATCGCCGCAAATGCCGTGGCGATGGAGGAATCCCTTATCCGCGAAAGAGAGACCGGAAATGAAGACGTGAAGCTCCAGTTGAAAAAT
>JAILAR010000085.1 GCA_024681515.1 Eubacterium sp.
GGCCGGGGATGAATACACGAAGGAACTGCATCAGGCCGTGGTTGAGGTGCGGACCGATGACAAGTGGAGGGAACCGATCATGACATGGGAAATGCTGAAGAATGATGTGGCTAACGCGGCGAGGAAAGAAGGGCTTGAAGAAGGAAGAGCAGAGGGAAGAGCAGAAGGAAGAGAAGAGGGAAGATCGGAGGAAAAGACAGAAACTGTTCTTCGTATGCAAAAAGCCGGAAAATCGGTAGAAGATATTATGATTGCGACAGGAATGACTGAGGAAGAAATCAGATCTATCACGAATCCGGAATAAATGCTATGGATACAATCTTTGGACTGACGGTGCGGAAAGTCACGTTGAGCTCGAATGTGCGCTGATCATTTGATCGGGTAGAAGCAAAGAAACTGGTTAAATACGTAAGTAAGTGAGTGAGGGCTCTGTATGGTGCGAAAGTGTCATACAGAGCCCTTTGTGGATTGACAGCATATTTTAGGGTGTCTATACTTGGGATAGGAAAATGCTTGTGATCGGCATGGAAACATAAAAAAATAGTGACAGGCTCGGGAAATACTTTTTATGGATGGGATGTGCATTATGAAGACAGAAAATTTCAAGCTTGAATATAAATACGCGGGTCTTGTGGACATCGGGTCGATCCGATTCTACAATCAGGATGAAGTGATCCTGGCTCCGGAGCAGGGCCTTTTCGCGGTGTCGGACGGAATGGGAGGTCTTGAACGGGGTGGAGAGTCTTCTCAGTATGTGAAGCAGGCATTTCCGTTGGTAGCGGAGACCTGCATACCGCTTCTGTCCACAGCCTCGCCGGAGGATGCGGCAGGTGTTCTTCGGGAATCGCTGCAGATGATCAGTGACGGCCTGTACAGACAGGGCAATTCGGAGGGGCGCTTTCGTTATGGGGCGACACTGGCCGGAGTGCTTCTGCACGGAGATAAGGCGGTCTTCGTGTGCCTTGGGGACAGCCGTGGTTATGTTCTTCCCAAATACAAGAAAAACCTGGTGCAGGTAACAAATGATATGAATATGGCAGGGTATCTCGTCCGGAAAGGGGAGATGACAAAGGAGGAGGCAAAGGACAGTCCTTTCAGCTCCCAGCTTACGGCCTTTGTGGGTATGCCGGCACCTGCGACCCCGGAAACCTTTGTGGTTGATGTGAAACCGGGAGACCGTATCCTGCTGTGTAGCGACGGCCTGCATGGAATGGTGCCGGAACGTGAGATCGCGCAGCTGATGCGGTCCTGCAGTAATCCGGACCGGATCTGCCAGAAACTGATCGATAAGGCAAATGAATATGGCGGGAGGGATAACATTTCCGTCGTCTATATTCATATTACAGAGTGATGATTATAACGAGGCACGGACTATATAAGTGCTGTAAAGCGTATAATGAATAAATATGTGTGAGGTATGGAACAGGAGTGAGAAATGAAAAAGTATATCTTTCTGGATCTGGACGGAACGATCACAGAATCCGCAGGGGCGATCCTTTCCTCTGCGGCGTATGCGTTAAAGAAGCTGGGTATAGAGGATGAGGATCCGGAGAAAAAGAGAGCATTTATCGGGCCGCCGCTGACGGTGGGTTTCGGAGAACTGTATGGTCTTTCGGGAGATCAACTGGCGGAGGGAATCCGGCTTTACAGAGAATTCTATGTAAATGGCGGGTACAAGGATGCGCCGTTGTACGACGGGATCGAAGAGACGTTGATGAAGCTTCGGGACGAGGGGCGGATCCTGATGATGGTTACCTCCAAACCCAAGTATATCGCGCAGCTGGTGGCGGACTATCACGGGATGGAACGTTATCTCTCCGCAGTCATCGGACCTGTGGAGGAGAAGACGAAAGCCGGGAAAGAGGATCTGATCGAGACGGCAGCACGGGAAGTGATCCGCATGATTGAGGCGGAGCAGACAGATGTGCAGGATAAGAGAGAACTGCTTACGGTTTCCGATATCTATCGGGATGCGGTGATGATCGGTGATCGCAAATATGATATGGAGGCCGCAAAGAAGCTGGGCCTTACGGCTGTCGGGGCTCTGTACGGGTATGGGACGCGTGAGGAATTATTGCAGGCAGGTGCGGATCATATCGCGGAAAAGCCGAAAGATATCTTGCGCTTTTGCTGACAAACGGCGTTGCAGATGAATAAATCGGAGAGTCATAATGAGTTTAGTGGTTTGATATTTTCGATTTTTCTGAGTATGTGAGATATGATGATCGAACAGGGGAAGACCAATATGAATGCGGGCATGGTAGAAGGAAAAACTGATGAAAAAAACGATCTGCTTAAGGAGTCTGTGGTACGCTCTCATTACCGGGATCTTACCCTCCTTCTGATCGAGAAGGGCATAACGATCACAACGATGGAGTCCGCAACGTCCGGACAGATCGCGTCGCTGATAACGGATACGGAAGGCGCTTCTTCTGTCTTTCGGGGAGCATATATCACGTACTGCAATGAGGTGAAGGTGGCACACGGCGTACCGCAGGAAGTGATCGATACGTACACAGTGTATTCCACACAGACGGCGGAGGCCATGGCGAAGGCCTCAGCGGAACGTTTTCAGGCGGATATCGGGATCGGCGTGACCGGGACCACCGGAAATGTGGATCCGGCGAATCCGGAGGCGTCTGTCCCCGGGCAGGTGTTCTTTGCAATCGTATTCCGGGGACGGGTTTACTCTTTTCAGCGACAGATGGGAAACCTCGCTACGCGTCTTGAATATAAGATGGCCGTGGCTGATGAGGTTTACCTGGAACTCATGAAATTGTTGGAAGAGGATCCGCAGAGCTGATCACGTACCCGGAAGGCTCTGGCGGAAGTTTTCTTTCCGGTAGTCCACGGGAGTCATCCCGGTGTATTTGTGAAAGATCTCCGTAAAGTAGCTCTGACTCGGGAAGGACAGGATGGAAGCAATCTCGGCCGGGCGGTAATCGGAGTAGACCAGCATGTTTTTGGCGGTCTCCAGTTTCTGGCGGCGGATATACTCGCTGATGGTGGTACCGACCTCCTTCTTGAACAGGCGGGAGAGATAGCTCTCGTTCAGGTGGACATGCTCCGCCAGTTCATGCACCGTGATGCGGGCATGAAGATGACTGTAAATATAATCCAGACATTGCGCGATCTGTACGGAACAGATCGCGTTTTTTCTTAGATTACGCATCCGTGTGGCGTACTCGATGCACATCTTCGGATGGAGCTTGGAGATGTCCTCCGTGCGACGGCATTTGTCGGCCTTCTGGATGAAATAATCGCTGAGGCCATAGGCGGCCGACAGCTCCATGCCGCCCTGGATGCAGTAGCGTGCCACCAGAGCAGTGGTGATCACAAAGTGAAATTTCAGGTTCTGCAGGGGATCCTCGGACAGCCTGCCGAGGCCGGGCTTATCCACCAGTGGATCCTTGCAGAGCTCCCGGACACGTTCCACATCTCCGGCCCGGATGCAGCTGTAGAATTCGATCTCCGGGTTGTAAGGAGCGCGGAAAAACTCATCCTCCCGCTGGACAAATTCTTTATAAAATATCTCATTATTGAACTCCATGATAACCTCCGCTACGACCTCAGTTAAAGCGACTCCGTTAAGGCAAAAGTTGCTGTGTGTATAGTTTTGTATGTCTTGTATATTATATGTAACCGAAACGCCTGTTCGTTGTTTGAAATCAACTAAAATTATATCATAAAAACGATAAAGATACAACGAGAAGGATAGATTATTAAGAACGATTTCTATATATTTTTAATTAGTTTTTTGCGTGCGCGGAAATCTGCGCCGAAATGTTTCGGGAACAAGCTCTGATTTAAGAAAAATGTTCCGGCGAACAGGGCCGGACAGGAGGGTTCAGACAGAAGTTTCAGACAGAAGTTTCAGACAGAAGTTTCAGACAGAAGAGAGTTTGTTTTTAATAACGGAACCTGGTGCCGGAGATCGAAACGTACGCGGAAAAAGACGGAAAAAAAGAGAAAGGAGTCGTTGATATGACGAAAGGGAAACTGAAGTTTACGAAGCGTGCTTTCGCGATGGCCATGTCATTATCGATGGTTGCGCCCATGGCGGTGCCTGCCATCCCGGCTATGGCTGAAATCGCACCGTCGGATGCAACCGAAGATGAGATTGCGAACGCCAAGGCAGACGAAGGTTATGAACTTGTCTGGCATGATGAGTTCGACGGAGACACCCTGAACACGGATGACTGGAATGTGGAACTGCATGAGCCCGGCTGGGTAAATGAAGAACTGCAGCGTTACTCGAAGCTGGATGAGGGTAACATTGAGGTGAGCGACGGCGCACTTCATATCTATCCGAAGGCAGTGAAGAAGGAAAAAGCAGAAGGCATCGTGGATGCATTTGAGGGAAACGGAATTGACGGTAACTGGATGGGAGCCGGTGCTTCCATCTCCAACGGCAAGGCAACCATTAATGTTACTTCGATTGGTTCCGACCCCTGGGATGTACAGTTCCAGAGACCGGGCCTCACGTTGACAAAGGGTCACAAGTATAAGTATACCGTGAAAGCAAAGGCAGAGGATGAGAGGATGATCGCGCTGAATGTGGGTCAGTCCTACGGTTCCTATGCTTCCTTCGGAAGCAATGAGTTCACTATCGGCCCGGAAGAGACCGAATGCAGCATCGAGTTTACCATGGGTGAATGCGAGGATGCCGGAGCGGCTGCACAGGTAAACCTGGGTAACTTCAAAGATAAGGGTGAAGGATTGAGCGCGCTGACGACTGTTGAAGTGTGGGATGCTACACTGATCGATCTGACGGCAAGCGGCAGCTCAGCAACTGTATTTGACTCATTTGATGACTGGATCGGCGCAGGTGCATCCGTTACTGACGGAGTGGCAACCATCGATGTAACCTCGATTGGTTCCGATCCCTGGGATGTACAGTACCAGATGCCGGGTCTTACCCTGACAAAAGGGCATGAGTATAAGTATACGCTCACGGCATCAGCCGCAGAGGAAAGAATGATCGCACTGAATGTGGGTCAGTCCTACGGTTCCTATGCTTCCTTCGGAAGCAATGAGTTCACAATCGGAACGACTCCGGTTGAATGCAGCATCACGTTCACCATGGGTGAATGCGAGGATGGGAAAGCAACCGCACAGGTGAACCTGGGTAACTTCAAAGATAAGGGTGAAGGACTGAGCGCACTGACAACAGTGACTCTGTCGAATGTTTCTCTGGTCGATCTTACGGCACAGGAAGCCGGTGATGATGAAGTAGATCCGAAGACGGATTACGATTATACATCCGGTCGTATTAACACCCAGAACAAGCATGACTTCGTATATGGTTACTTCGAATCCCGTATACGTGTTCCGGAGGGCAAAGGTTATCTGCCGGCATTCTGGCTGATGGCTACCAGCGAGGACGACTACGGCCAGTGGCCGAAGTGTGGTGAGGTGGACATCATGGAGGTTAAGGGACAGGATACTTCAACATCCCTTCATACCATCCATTATGGCTACACTGCTGAAACTGCCAGGGAGAATCAGGGTGATTGCAAGGCCGAGGAAGGTCATGATTTCTATGATGAGTATCATGTATTCGCAGTTGACTGGGAGCCGGGCCTCATCGTATGGTATGTGGACGGCGAAGAAGTACACCGCGTAAGTGACTGGTACACAGGAAAAGATGAATATTCTCAGCTGACATATCCGGCACCGTTCGATCATGAATTCTATGTAATTCTGAACCTGGCGGTAGGCGGAAGCTGGGTTGGTTATCCGGATCAGGATGTCGTTGACGATATGGAAAATCAGTCCATGGATGTGGATTATGTTCGTGTATATCGGAAGGATGCGGCATACTACGAGAACCTGGAAGCAACCTGCGAGGCTCCGGAGCATGAATCGAACTTCAGAGAACCGGATTCCGATGATAACTATGTTGTGAACAGCAAATTCACGGAAGAACTGAAGGAGATGAATTCCAAGGAAGATAACTGGGAACTGCATCTCGAAAAGGCAAACGAGAATTCAACCTATACCCGCGGTACAGCTGCAGCGGATGCTATCAGCATTTCGCAGGACGTAGTGGGCGATGAGGATTACAGCTGCCAGCTGAAGCAGGGCGGTGTTCCGATGTACAGAGGCTGGGAGTATGAACTGTCCTTCGATGCATGGGCAGCGGAACCCAGAACCATGATCGTGGAAGTAGAAGGACCGGACAATGGCTGGATCCGTTACTTTGACGATACAGATGTAGAGCTTACTACAACAAGAACACACTATTCATACACATTCACCATGGAGAAGAAGACCGATGCCAACGGCAGCGTGGAATTCAACCTTGGTAATCAGGACTCTACGGCGACGGTTCATATCGCAAATGTACAGATCAAGCACAAGAGCGGTGAAGAGATCATCGAAGAGTTCCGGAAGGAAGTAGCTGCGGACGGCAACTACATTCTGAACGGATCCTTTGATCAGGGCGAAGATCGTCTTGGTTACTGGGAAGTAGCGGCAGAAGATGAAGCAAATGTATCTGTAACAAATGTACTTACGGAAGAAGGCAGAGTAAGAGAGCTGCAGGCTAAGGTTGAGATTCCGGAAGGAACCTCAGAACTGAATCCGGTAGTGATCTCCCAGTCAGAGCTTGCACCTGTGGCTGCAGGAAACTATGAATTCAGTTTTGACGCTTACACGGAAGACGGCCCGAGCATGGGTATGGTGGCAGTATTTGCAGGCGAGGCTTATATCCCGGCACTGACCAACGAAAGACAGAACTTTACCTACAGTTTTGTAAACGAAGAAAGTCTCAGCAGAGAAGAATCTTACGTAGAATTTATCTTTACAAGACCGGGAACCTACTATCTGGACAACGTGATCGCTCATGAGTCCGCTATGATCAAGAACGGTTCCTTCGAATCCGGATTTGCAGGATATGAGATGGGTACATATGGTACCGGCAATGCAACCTTCGGAGTTGACTCTCAGAAGACAGGCAATAACACTGCGTTTGACGCAGATATCAAGGATTCCGGTGATGCGGACTGGAGTATCCAGCTGAAGCAGCGGGGAATCAAGCTGAAGGAAGGCAGCTACTACAAGCTGACTTACAAGGCGAAAGCTACCGTAGACCGCAAGATCGGCGTGGTTATGCAGAGAGACGGTTCTGCTGACGGTAACTGGGCAGTATACTCGGGTGATAACACGGATGATCTGGTCAGCGACTGGACAGATTTCGAACTGTTCTTCCAGATGACTGATCCGACAGATGAGGATGCACTGCTCAGCATCACATTCGGTACGATCGGTGATCGTATCTCGGACGTACATCACGTATACATGGATGATTTCGTACTGGTTGAGACCGATGCAGAGGGCAATCCGGTTGAAGGCGAAGGCGGAGGAAGCCTCTGCAATAACTGGGTTATTGACGATGAGACCGGTGATATGGGTCTGCTGGATGCGGATGGTGAATTCGTAACCGACGGATGGAAGAAAGTCGGAATCAATGAATATCTCTTTGATGAAGACGGCCGCCTGCAGATGGGCTGGTCAGAGTATAAGGACAAGGTTTATTTCATTGATCCGATCACTGTAGTAAAGGCAACCAAGTGGCAGGAGATCGAGGGCAAATGGTACTACTTCGGCAGCAAGGGCGCAATGGTAACCGGCTGGAAGCAGATCAAAGGTAAGTGGTACTACTTCGATAGCGAAGGCGCAATGGTAACCGGATGGCTGCAGAGCGGCAGCAAGTGGTATTATCTGTCAGCTTCCGGAGCAATGGTAACCGGATGGAAGAAGATCGATAAGAAGTGGTACTTCTTCGCAACCTCCGGAGCAATGGTAACCGGATGGAAGAAGGTTCAGGGCAAGACCTATTTCTTCGCTGCAAGCGGTGCGATGGCATCTGCAGAGTTCGTAAAGAGCGGTAAGGTATTCTACTGGGTAAACAAGGACGGTTCCTGGACAGATGAATCCACCTACAAGTGGACGAAGGACGCAAAGACCGGTAAGTGGTGGTTCGGTAACAGCACCTGGTACGCAGTCAATGAAACCTATACGATCAACGGAACGGATTACAACTTCGACAAGGCAGGCTGGTGCACAAATCCGTAATCCCGTGATCCATTAGCAAGTTAAAAGTAAATCTGTAACTCGGCTCCTCGTGTGGCAACCCTCCATGCGGGGAGCCTTTTATGTTCAACAAATTTTATACTGTGAGTTTAATGCATCGCTCCTCGAGTTGTGATAGAATGTAAAACAAAATAGGATCACTGTCGGTTGGTGCCGGCACATTTACGTTTATTATTTTTCCCATGATATTCATCATGATACGGTACAGGAGAATTCAAAAAGTACCCGGAAAAATGATAAGCGCGGTTTTCGTCGTCTTTTATTGTGTTTTAAAGGTTTTCTGTATCTATTTTAACTGCAATTCGTGTATAATTAAATTTCGGGAGGAGTGATCATTTGAGTAAAAAGTATGATGATGAGATCAGTTTGGATGACATCGATCTGGATGACAATGAAGATGCATATACCTCTGATAAGGAAGGAAGCTGCAGCCTGGAGGACTGCCTGGGAGTCTGCATCAATGAGATCGGCAAGGTGGATATCAGGTATATGGCATTTCTTTCCGGTGCATCGGAGGACGAGGTGATCGCCTTCCATAAGGGAAAAACGATCTTTCAGGACCCTCTGGGATACCGGCTGGACGGGGACAAGTACGGACACTGGATGCTGGAAGCAGAGTATATATCCGGAAATCTGTATGATCTCCTGAAGACAGCCGAGAGGGAAAATGTTTATGCGGATGACCGGTTTGGAGCAAATATCAGGGCGATCAAGGAAAGAATGCCGGATCCGATGACTATTGAAGATATCCATACCCGGCTTGGTGCAAGCTGGATCTACGAGAGGACCATCCGGGAGTTTGTACAGTGGCTGATGCAGCTTACCTATCCGCCTACGGTCGAGAAGGTGGAAGGAGAAGGAAAGTGGCGCATCCATTACAACGGACGCGTGTGGGAGGTGCTTGAAAACGCAACCTACGGAACCTCCCGGATGCCTGCCCGTAAGATCATTCAGGCGATCCTGAACGCAAGTACCATCAAGGTCTACGATGAGATCCCGGATCCGTCGACAAAATCCGGAACGAAGCGCGTGGTGAATCCGGATGAGACATTCTACGCGCAGAACAAGGCGCAGATCATCCTGGACAAATTTCAGGAATGGATCTCCAACAATCCGAAGGTCGCTGAAAAACTGGCGGAGGAGTATTACAGGATCTACTGCTACGCAGTCCCGAGATTTAACGGGGATGTCCTGTCACTGAAGGATATGAATCCGGCTGTCCAGCCTTACAAGCATCAGAAGGATGCGGCCATGAGGATCCTTCTCTCCCCCAATACAGTCCTCTGTCATGATGTAGGTTCCGGTAAGACCTTCTGTTACGTTATCGCTCTGCATGAGATGTACCGGCTCGGCATCTCCAAAAAGAATATGGTGGTGGTTCCGAATCCCACGTTCCGCGGCTCCGTGGATGCGCATAAACTCCTGTATCCGCAGGATAAGATCCTGGAGATCTCTCCGGCGGATTTTAGTCCGGGAGAGCGGGCGAAGATCCTGAAAGAGATGAAAAACGGTGATTACACCGCCATTTACATCGCATACAGCAAGTTTGACATGCTCGGTATGTCCAAAACCTGGATCGAGAAGGAAATGAACGAGCGGATCAACGCTTATTATGCGAAAGCCAGAGAAGCTGCCGGCGAACGGTGGAAGGTAGACACTTTTGTCTCCTGTGCAAAGAATCTGGCCAAGAAGCGGGATAAGATCCTGGAAGAGATGGAGCCCGATGATCGGGACTGCTTCGATGAACTGGGAATCACCACGCTGGTGGTGGACGAATGCCAGAACTACAAGAACATTAATATCGAGACAAAACTGGATAATGTGGTCGGTATGCATACCGAAGGCAGCCGGAAGGCAGAGAAGCTCCGGAGCAAGGTGCAGTGTGTCCGTGGAAATGGCGGCAAGATCGTTTTTGCAACGGGAACGTTGCTCACCAATTCCATTGCCGACCTGTTTGTTACCCAGATCTATCTTCAGCAGGCGACTCTGGATGCCTGCGAGATCGGAACCTTCGGAGAGTGGACCAACACCTTTGGCAGCACCACGACCAATTTTGAGATGGATGTGAACGGACAGGGCTTCCGCTATATGAGCCGGATCAGCCATTACCACAATCTTCCGGAACTGATGGCGCTCTTCGGACAGGTCTGTGATTTTTATCATATCAACAAGTCCGATATGCAGGTTCCGGAGTTCAAGGGCTTCATTGACATTACGGTTCCGAGTACGACCTATCTGGAACAGTTCAATCAGGAGATCGTGAAGCGTACCGATCAGGTTCGGAAGAAGCCTTCTTTTCGGCAGAAGAACCGTAAAAAGAAAGAAAAGAAGATCAAGGAAAATGACAATATCCTGACCATTGTTACAGACGGTAGGAAGGCGGCGCTGGATATCCGTCTGGTGAATCCCGATGCCGTGATCACCCGGGATCAGTGCAAGGCAGGCGCCTGTGCAAAGGAAGTACTGAAACTCTGGAAGCAGTATCCGGAAATGTCGCAGATCATTTTCTGTGATTTTTCCACGCCGAAAGATAAATTTAACGTTTATGACGAAGTGAAGCGCTATCTGATCGCCGGCGGTATGCCTGAGGAGCGGATTGCTTATATCCATGACGGAACCACCGAAGCAAAGAAGAACAAGCTGCTGGAGAATCTGGATAACGGCACGATCAGCGTCATGATCGGTTCCACCGCAAAGCTTGGAGTGGGCGTCAATGTACAGCAGCATCTGATCGCACTTCATCATATCGATGCTCCCTGGCGTCCTTCGGATCTGACCCAGCGGGAAGGACGGCTCATCCGTCAGGGTAACCTGAACAAGGAAGTTTTCCAGTATCGTTATATCACGGAGAGGTCTTTTGATGCCTATGTATGGCAGATCCTGGAGAATAAGCAGCGTTTCATCAGCAGTTTCCTGGCAGGTTCGCTCTCTGAGTTCCACCGGGATGAATCCGAGATCGATCAGACGCTCCTGGATATCGCTGAGGTCAAGGCTCTGGCCATCGGCAATCCGCTCATCCGCCACAGGGTTGAAGCGGTGAACCGTCTGGAACGCGCCCGGATCGCAAAGAAGCAGCGTGATAAGCAGCTGAGGGAGCTGCAGGCGAAGCTGCTTTCCCTGCCCAAGGCCATCGAGGAACAGACGAACAGACTGGTCAGACTTCTGGCGGACCGGGATTATTTCCAGGAGCACAAGGGTTCCATGAATCAGGAAGACCGGGAGGCCTTCGGCGAAGAGCTTCTGAATGCACTTGGGCGGAATCACATGACTGTTCGTGATCGGAAGTATGATACCTATATGGGGTTTGAGATTATTTTCCCGAAGGATATGGACCGGGAAGAGCCGTTCATTTATATCCGTCGTCCGAATTCCGGGGTCAGGTATTCGATCAAGATGAAGGATAAGGATCCCATCGGAGCTACCAGATCCCTGGACGGAACGCTTCTTGGTATTTCAAAGCGTGCTGACACGATCCAGAAGCTTCTGGCGGATCTGCGGAACCAGCGGGCAGAGACAGAGGCGGAGTTCAGCAAGGGAAATCCGCATGACACGGAGGTGGAACTCCTGCGGCATCAGATCGCCGAGATCGACAGGCAACTCGAAGAGATGAAAGAAACCGGTGAAGAAAAAGAATAATACTGGAGGTGGGTATAGTGGCAAACATTAATGTGCCTGAGATCTCAACAGGCAAGCTGGTGGAGAGAGTAACTGCATTTTATACCGGCATGATGAATGCGGGCGTGCCTTGTCATGAGGTACGCCCGGTGATGCTGTTCGGTCCTACCGGCGTCGGAAAATCTTCCGCTGTCATGCAGGTGGCGGATCGGCTTAAACAGGCACTGGGACGGGAGGTTGAGGTGGTGGACATCCGTCTCACCAGCTGCACCATCACGGATCTGATCGGTATTCCGGTACCGGACAAGGACCGGAAGGGAACCATCTGGCTGAAGCCGGAGATCTACAAGCAGGATGCTGAAAATGCAAAAAATGCAAAAGAAAAGAAAATCTTCATCTATTTCTTTGACGAGCTGGACAAGGCATCACCGGCTATCCAGGCGGCGGCGCTGCAGCTGATCCTGGATCGGAAGGCATGGGTACATAATTTTCCGGAATTTACCTTTGTTATTGCGGCTGCCAATCCGGCCAGAGGGACAACCAAATATGAGACCCGTATGGCGCCGGAACTGATGAACCGGTTTAAGCATTTCAATGTGCAGCCGGATTTTGACAGCTTCCGTGAATGGGGGATCCGGGAAGGTCTGCATCCTCTGGTTCTGGGATATCTGTCTTATGATAACAGCAAGCTTTATGCGGCAAGTGAAGGGCAGGATATCGCCTTCCCGACGCCGCGTTCCTGGAAGAGTATCAGTGATCTGCTTAAGGTTTATGAAGGCCGGTATAAAGATATGCGCGACCTTCACTATGATCTCGCGGGAGAGATCGGTTCCGGCACTGCGCTGGAATTTGAAGGTTACTGCAATATCAATGCAAAACTCCCGAATACCGACGATATCTTCCATGCGCGTGCAAAGGGCTGCCCGAATACCATGGATGTACTCAGTGCGCTGATCGCCTCCATGACGACCTATGTGCGGGCGCATCTGGATACGATCGATACCGGGGAACTGACGAACGCGGGGAGATATCTTTCGCATCTGGGTACTCCCAAGGATTTTCTTGCCATGTATTACAAAAATCTGCAGAGCATGCAGAAGGACAGCGAGCATTTCAAACAAGCCATGCAGAAGGAACCGACGTACCTTGAGTGGTCCAAAGAATAATAACGGAGCGCGGATATGGATAAAGCACAGCAGATCAAAACTCTTAAAAGACTGTCCGGTATCCGGGCGGATCTTTTGAATAAATTTCCTTTTTTCGGGCAGCTGGTTATGAAGCTGGATCTCGGCCTGGCCTCCTGCGGGACTGCATTTACGGATATGGAGCGACTTCGCTTTGATCCGGAATTCGTGGGACGTCTGGATGACCAGGGGCTGTTTTTCCTTATGATGCATGAGGTCATGCACTGCGTCCTGCAGCATCCGGTGCGTGGAATCGGTAAACACCATTTCATCTACAATGTAGCCTGCGATATCGTGGTAAACTCCAATATTCTGGATTATATGGGTTTAGAGGATATCCTTATAGACGGTGAATATGCCATGCATCTGTCCCCCTCTCACAGAGAGGGGAAGCTGATGACAGCAGAAGAAGTTTATGAGGAACTCATGAAGGAAAGACAGCTGACGGTCAGACGCAAAAGCGGAGTGGTGGAAGTGATCAATTTGGGCTCCGATGAAGGCTTCGATGATGACGAAGATGACGGCAGTGGAGGAATTCCCGTGAGCGTGCGCGGCAGGCATGCTACGCCGGGTATGTCCGGGGATGATGACGAAGACTTGGATGATGAAGACGACGAAGACGGAGATGAGGACGGCGACGAGGGCGGCGGAGATGGCAAAGGCGGAAAGACCGGCAAGAGCAGCAAAGGCGGAGATAACAGCGGTAAGAAAAAACGCCATGGCATAGATGCACTCCCTGTAATAGACGAACATGATTGGGAGGATATCAAGAATCCCGGAGAAAAGGCGGATCGATGGAAAGAGATCGTGATCAAGGTGATCAGGGACGGCTTTGGAGGAACAGCAGGTTTACCGCCGGCTGTTCGTAAGATCAAGGAGGAAATGGGCCAGGAAGCGAAAATGAAGTGGAGGGATCTGCTCTGGGAGTTCCTGGAAATGAATCTGTCCCTGACGGATTACTCCTTTGCACCGCCGGACCGGAGGTTCAATGACGGACCGTACCTGCTGCCCGGAGAAAACATTTTCCCGGAAGAAGAGGTACAGAATATCTGGTTCTGCATCGATACTTCGGGTTCCATCACTGACGATATCCTGGGTATGTTTATGTCGGAGGTCAGGGGGATGCTGGATCAGATCAAACATTGCAGTGCGTCCATATCCTTCTTTGACACGACCGTTACGGATCCAGTGCCGTTCACGAATCCGCAGGAACTGGCGGAGATAAAACCCTGGGGCGGAGGCGGAACACGGTTCGACGTTATTTTCAGCTATATGGAAGTCAAGATGCATGACAATCTGCCGAAGGCGATCGTCATTCTTACCGATGGTATGGCTGCTGATGTCCCTGAAAGTATGGCGATGGGTGTCCCGGTAATGTGGGTCCTGACAGAGAGGTCGCAGGAAAAGTCCTGGGGGCGGAATGTCTTTATCGGGGACGCGGCAGAGGAATGAGAAGCATGGAGCGCGGACCAGAACCAAATTTGTAAAGCAGATTAACGATAAATTCGCGCGACATGATTCGTACGGAGCGCCGGAAGGCGCGAAGTATGGAATGAAGATTCTTCGGTTCTTGCAAAAAAGGCGAGGGAATGATAAAGTATGAGGTGTGCGAAACTGAAAATCGGGTGTATGGCGTATGATCGACAGTATGAGCGCATAATCTACGGAGCACGCCTCAGTGCGTAGTATAGAATAGGAGATTCCTTATGGAACGACGTTTTTTTACATCGGAATCGGTAACGGAAGGGCATCCCGATAAGATCTGCGATCAGATCTCGGATGCGATCCTGGATGCAATCCTGGAGCAGGATCCCAACAGCCGTGTGGCCTGCGAGACGGCAGCGACCACGGGACTGGTTCTGGTTATGGGTGAGATTTCCACAGAAGCATATGTGGATATTCAGAAGATCGCGCGGGAGACGATCCGGGAGATCGGATATGACCGTGCAAAGTATGGCTTTGACTGCGATACCTGTGGGATCATCGTATCCATCGATGAGCAGTCGGCGGATATCGCCATGGGTGTAAATAAGGCACTGGAGGCGAGAGGCGGAAATCCGGAGGATGCCGGCCGCGCTGCGATTGCAAAAGAAAATCTGATGACGGACGAGGAGTTGGAGGCCATCGGTGCCGGTGATCAGGGCCTGATGTTCGGGTATGCGACAACTGAGACACCGGAGCTCATGCCGTATCCTATCTCCATGGCACATAAGCTGGCACTCAGACTGGCCAAGGTGCGGAAGGACGGGACACTGCCGTACCTTCGTCCGGACGGAAAGACTCAGGTAACGGTGGAGTATGATGAGGAAGGTCGTCCCTTCCGGATCGACACGGTGGTGCTTTCCACACAGCACAGCGAGGAAGTGACACAGGAACAGATCCATGCGGATATCCGGAAGCATGTTTTTGAGCCGATTCTTCCCAAGGAAATGCTGGACGAGAATACAAAGTATTTTATCAATCCGACGGGACGGTTTGTGATCGGTGGTCCGCAGGGCGATTCCGGTTTGACCGGACGGAAGATCATCGTGGACACCTACGGCGGATATGCACGCCACGGCGGCGGGGCATTTTCCGGAAAGGATCCCACCAAGGTGGATCGTTCGGCCTGCTATGCGGCCAGATATGTGGCAAAGAATATCGTGGCAGCGGGACTTGCAGAGAGATGCGAGATCCAGCTGAGCTACGCCATCGGTGTGGCACAGCCCACGTCCGTTATGGTGGATACCTTCGGAACGGGTAAGTTATCGGATCAAAGGCTTACGGAGATCGTGCGGGAGAACTTCGATCTTCGGCCGGCAGGCATCATCAAAATGCTGGATCTGAGACGCCCGATCTACAAGCAGACAGCGGCGTACGGACATTTCGGTAGAACGGATATCGATGTGCCGTGGGAGAAAACGGATATGGCAGAGAAGCTGAAAAGCTATCTGTAAGTTGGAAGAAGGGGACGGTTTCGGCCGTCCCCTTTTTGACTTCCGGGAGGTTACAATGTTACGAATACTGATCGTAGAGGATGAAGAGGCCATCGCACGGATGATCGCGGTGAATCTGGAATGCTCCGGCTATGCGACCACCGTCTTTCATGACGGGAAGGAAGCGGCAGAGGCACTGGCGCAGGACGCGGATTACAGTCTGGCGCTGCTGGATGTGATGCTGCCGGGAATGGACGGATTTCAGCTCTTTGAGGTTGTAAAAACCCATGGGATCCCTGTGATCTTCCTGACGGCAAAGGATGATGTGGTCTCCAAGGTGACAGGACTTCGCGGCGGTGCGGAGGATTATATCGTAAAGCCGTTTGAGGTGCTTGAGCTGATGGTGCGGATCGAGAAGGTGCTGGAACGCACCGGTGCGCTGAAAAAGACGGAACATATCCGGTAGACACAAAACTGGAATCGGTGAAGACGGAGGCTCAGAAAAAAGGAGACCTGGAAAGTTTTCAGAAATACTATATGGATCTTATGCCGGACGGAGAGCTTTTCTACGGGGTTACGGACGGGAAGGACGGATCTTATGCGAGCCTTTGCGTGACGAATTCCGATCGTTACGGAAGTTCTCTGAAATTCTGGAAGAGTCAGGACTACCGAGTTCGGTCCGGCCTGGTTCTTCCGGGAAATAATATTTACAGCTGGCCGGTGGAGAAGGGTGAGGATTACGTGTTCAACACCGAGAAGAATCCGAGTCCTCCGGTGGGAATGCCGTCGAAGATGACCCCGGTGACCCTGGAGGACGGGGAGATCCAGTGGCAGGGAGACGGAAGTGCGGATCCGGATTTCAAGGGCTGCACGGTGCGGATCAGTACGAAGGAAACGAATCAGGTATCCAAAGAAGATGCGACCCGACAGGCAGAGGAGCTGCTGAAGACCATTGGTCTGACCGGGGATTACGCGCCGACGGTGGTGCAGGAAGAATACATCACGGATCTGGAACATTTGAATGACGGCAGGGATGCGGACGGCAAGTACGGCTATGAATTCCTGTTGGGAAAGGCCTGGCATATCATATTCGAACGCTCCATAAACGGAAATGTGCTTCAGGATTTCGGTGAGAAGTATACTATCGCGGCGGCAAGCGCGTCTGGTTCAGCGAAGTGGTCGAGGTATATGTAAATGATAACGGTATCATCGGCCTGGCGGTCAGTGATCCGCTGAAGGTAGAGGAAACCGTGGTGGAAGACGGAAAGCTTCTGGACTTTAATGAGATCAAAAGCATCTATGAGAAGAGCCAGCTGGAAGCGCTGAATCACAGCGTCATGTTTGATTCGCTTCTGACACTGTCCGAGGAGGAGGCAAAAGAGAGTCAGGTATCGCATTACAGCTTCAAGATCGATGAGGTAAGTCTCCGGTATGCGCGGGTTACGGAGCAAAATGAATTTGAGAAGGCGCTGTTGGTGCCGGTATGGAGCTTCTGCGGATCCTGCTATGATGAGAACGGAAAGCTTGCTACGGAAGGAAGTTTTCTGGAGATCAATGCGGTGGACGGAACCGTGTATAATGCGCAGGTCGGATATTAACCGGCTAATAAAAAACATGTCATTCTGAGGACGAAGTCCGAAGAATCCCTTTCGAGTGAAAGGATTCTTCGCCGCAGGCTGCGCTATGCTTGCCCTGCGTGCTCAGAATGACATGTTTTTTCACGATTGTGCTGTGTATCTTCGTCGGGGGCAAAAATTATTTTGAATCCGGCGTCATTGTATCTGTCAGCAGTTCGTATGAAATGTGTTTACTGCAGCGCGTCCTTCAGAAGCTTGCAGGTCTCTGCCTGCTCTGCGTCGGTCGGCTTGCCCGGCTTCCACAGAAGACTGATGCCGTCCTTTTTGAACCGCGGGATCACGTGTACATGGAAATGGAACACGGACTGTCCGGCAGCGGCTTCGTTGTTCTGCTGTACATTTACGCCGTCGCAGTTAAAGGTCTTCTTCATCGCGTTGGCGATCTTCTTTGCAACCGGGAGAACCTTAGCTGCGGTCTCGTCCGGAAGTTCATACAGGTTGTCTGAATGCTGCTTCGGCAGGATCAGCGCATGTCCCTTCGCAGCCGGCGCCGCATCCAGGATCGCCGTGAAATCCTCATCCTCATAAATCACATTTGTGGGGAAAACTCCATTTGCAAGTTTGCAGAAGATGCAATCGTCTTTTGTCATAGTGTACCTCCCAGATTTGTACGTGTTGTTGTGTTGGATAGATGTGCTTATTATAGCATTCTGCAAGCGGTCTATCAATCCGTTTCCGAAGTGG
>JAILAR010000196.1 GCA_024681515.1 Eubacterium sp.
AACTCCTTTCTGATCTATTTCTTGCAACTTTTTCCAGTATTTTCTCCTTGATAAACATGGTCTCCATCGCGCTAATAAACATTAGCCATATTATAGCTAATAAATGTTAGCCTGTCAAGTTTTCTCCGTAAGTTTTCTCCGTAAGTTTTCTCCCGTAAAGTGAATTTCAAAATTCTATCTTCTAACCGCAAACACATAATCTACTCCAACAGGTGCAGCCATCGGATGCTCCGGTACTTTTCTGTTATACTCCGAAAAACATCGTTCTGTCATATCTTCGGCTTCAAGATGCTCCTCCACTGCAAAACCACAGTCAGATAAAACATCTTCCTCATTTTATGAGCCAAAATAAATTATATTGCATTTTTCTTCTGCACTAATAGTTACGGAGTCAAGGATTCCTTCCATTTTTAACCTCAAAGCAATGGCCAAAATCGATCATAAATTCAGGAAAATGGGGTATTTTGTGGGGTATTACCCTAAAACGCATCAAAAAGAAAGCCGAAAATCCTTTATCTATAAGGATTTTCGGCTTTCTTGATTCTTAACTGTTTCTTAATTCTCAAGTACCAGTTCCTCTCCCGGCTGCAGGATGATCCTGCCCACTGCATCAAAGCTTTCTGCCACACTCATGTCAAATCCGTTCGGATTATCCGAGGGAACCATGTGATAGGGAATCGTGTGTCTGGCACCGATGGTACGGGCGCATTCCTCCGCTTCCGAAACATCCATGTTATATACCCCGTCGCAGCAGATGAATGCATAATCCAGATTCCGGTCAGAAAGCCTGCTCATTTCCGGAGTCGTGGATGTATCTCCGGACAGATATACGGTTGCGCCATTGGAGAATGTAAGAATATAACCAACGCATTCCTTTCTGTCATGATTCTTGTTATATCCTGCTTCGACTGCATCAACCTTCACATAGCCAAGATCAAAGCTCTGATACTCGCTGGAAATAATTGCTTCCTTCCAGGATATGGTTCTGCAGTCATCCGTCTTTGTAGTGATCAGGTTCGTTTGGGTATGATCGTAATGCCCATGTGTCAAAAGGATCAGATCAGCCGGAACATCATATCCCGTCCCGAAGAACGGATCGATATATATGGTCTTCCCCTCCGGAGTCTGAATCCTTATACTTGCATGCCCCTGATACAAAAGTTTTGCCGGTTCATTCATCTTCTCTTCCTCACTCGTCCCCTGCTTTGTTGTTTGTTCTGTCGAATCATCCGACAACACTGTTTCCGTGGTTTTGAGCTCTGTTTTCACTTCGGATACAACTTCCGTACTCTCCGTCGCTCTATTCTCCGATCCCGTTGAAGTATTTGTATCAGTATTATTACCACACGACACAAAACAGCACAACATAACTATTAATATCAGCGATATTTGTACTTTATTCTTTATGAAACCCTTCATCCCCATACTCTCCGAATCGATCTGCTATACAGTTTGCCTCACATTTATCGCTTTCAATGTTACTCTCTCCCCCGGAGAATGTCAAAAGAAAAAGGTATCTGACCCAAGCAGATCAGATACCTCTTTTTCGTTTACTTATGCATTTACATATCTTTCGCAGTTGGTTCATACCAGGAATCGTAGGCCCGAAGCCATGCCAGTTTCTTACGGATTCGTGCAGTATCCATTCGCATCGAAATGATACTTCTTCCCGTCGATCACATAGGATGCACTCTTTGCATACCAGCCGCCGGCCGTGCCGTACCACCAGCCTTTGGCGGTCTTATGCCAGCCGTATTTCACCGGATCACTCTGAACGCAGTTCTTATCGCACCACCAGCCACTGACAAACTCACTCTGAGCTGCATAACCGTCCGCCTTGAAGTAATACCACTTGCCGTCGATCTTCTTCCAGCAGTTCTTCAGGAAGCTCTTGCCGTCTAAGGAGTACCACCAGCCGGTGTCATTCTGCTTCCAGCCTGCCGCCTTCGTCTTGCCGTCCCAGGCACCGCTTGTCGTCAGATAGTATCCCTTCCTGTAAGCATCCTTCTCCATAATGCCGTCCTGATCGAAGTAGTACCATTTACCGTCGATCTTCTGCCACTGTGACTTCGGAGACCACCCGCCGGCATCCACATAGGTGTATCCTTTGGAGGTCTTCTTCCACGCCGCAGCATTCGGATGTACTTTCGACCGGAATCCGTCCTTGCCGTACCGGATTCCCTTCACCCATTCCTCGGAGTAGGCCTTCTCGCCGTAAGTATCGTAGGTTTCCACCGGAATCCCCGTGAATACCAGCTGGCGCTTCTCCGCATTTGTGGCTCCCAGGAAATATGCGTTATTCCTGTATCCCGTCCCCATCAGCCGGAACATCAGACGGTTGCTGACGAGCTTAGACTGCTTTGCTGCGCTCTTTGCGTCCGGACTGATCAGGTATGTATCCGAGATGACCGCCTCCGAAGCATCAAACTCCGGCAGTCCTGTCAGCAGGAATCCCTGTTTGGTATATACCGCCACAGCAGACAGATGGGTTTTTGCAGCCGCATCCGGGAAAATGCTCTTATCATCAACCGACCTCAGACTTGATTTCTTACCATCGATGGAGATCGTTGAAATAGCCACACTGTTCGGATTTTCGATCTGATAACTATCACAGAGATAGATCTTTCCGGTTTCATCATATCCCAGGGAAATGTTGCAGTTTGCCACGGATTCCCATTCCAGCTCTGAAACCTTCATTTTTACAGGATCCACCTGACGTACATGAAGAAACATTGCATTACCGAATGCGCCGCTGTCGGCATTTCCGTACTCGCCTCCGATCAGATAGATCCCATAGCCGTTGTTGACCATCCTTACGCCGTTCTCATAAGCCTCACTGCTGTATAGATGCCAGGTGATCTTCTTTGTATCCGGATCCAGAAGTCCGAGAACGGTCTCTTTTTTATCCTCGTGTGTGGCTACGAATAGAACCTTCCCGTTCCAGGTAGTAACGGCTCCGGCAGGCAGATACGTATCTGCCGTACATACCCGCTCCCAGGTCTTCTGACTGATATCATATCTGTACACCGAGGTTCCCACATCCGGGATCCCATGCAGCGTGTAAAGATAGCCGTTTAAGCCTGTCATTCCGCCGAATTCTCCGCCGTAGAAGTCTTCATACTCCCGCGCCGCCTCATCCGGGATCTCATATTCACCATCATCCGATATCGTTGCTCCCGGCAGGGGCAGTCTGGAATACAGATTCGCCTGCGTTCCCATGCGGAGCAGACGATGACCGGTTCCTTTCCCGGAGGTTACCTCCACCATCTTCTCACCGGCCTCAAAGCCCTCCGGCAGCGCCGCGAGGATCCGTGTATCCGACCACTCCTTAACCATGCACGCCGCTCCTCCGACGGTAAGGGTTCCCTGATCGGTTCCGAAGAAGTAGCCCTCAAGTGTAAATTCATTTTCCGCTACCTTTGCGGATGTGGGAACAGGCACCGTATCCCCGGCCAAAGCCTTATCCAGTCGGAAGATTCCTCCGGAGATACATTTATCCTTCATGGCATCCATGGACTGAACACTTCCCGTCACTCTTGCCACCAGTTTCTCCGGCGAATCCTCCGGATACTGCGCTGCCAGCGTTGCTATGGCGCCTGTCACAATGGGTGTCGCCATGGAAGTTCCGCTGAGCGGTCCGTAATTCGCAGCCTGGGAACAGAGACGGATCATGGACAGATCCACATAGGAACTCATCGCCTTTGTTTCAGAGTTCTGAATCTTAAGGGTAAACTGCAGCGACACGTTCTCCTTCTGTCCGTCCACAATGGCCTCTTCATATGCGAATCCAACATCATTCATCCCCTTCTTCAAAGGCTGGTCGCTGCTGTATATGCTTCTTTCTCCACCATTCTGATCGATCTCGTTCACTTTGATATCGATATGCCCGTCATAGGGAACATAGACCCTAAACAGTCCTCCCATACAATTCCTGAGATCCGGGAATTCCTTCGTCTGAAATACCAGTTCTTCCCCTTCTGCTCCTTTGCGGGTAAGCCGAAGCACATGCTTTTCCTCTCCGCCGATCAGAGTGGTTTCTATGGATTTCGTCACCTTATCATCCCTGATCTGAAGCAGATCCGCCGAAATATCCGTCTTGTCACTGAAGTCCATATCATAGCGAACGCCGCCCATCTCCAACACGGGACTGCCGGCCGTGGCCGGACCGGTACCCATGGGGAGCGTGGACCAGATGTTTTCACCCTGGGCAAAAACATTCACATCCCTGCTTCCGTAATTACTGAACTCAGAGATCTCTCCTTTTTCATTGGAGCAGCCTACCACTATATTTCCCGGGATGGTCCCTCTTTTACTGCTTGTAGCATCTTCGACATTCATATCTGCGCCGGAATTATCCGCGGCAAATGCATTCACGATCCCGGCATCCGTCGCAGCCCTGAGAACCAGCATCTCCGAAAATGAACTGTTTGTCGCACCGTAGGAATTGTTGGTGGCCACAATATTCACGCCGGCCTTCTTCGCCGCCAGAATATACCGATAACCGCGGACGATATTGTCCGTTTTGAACCGTCCCACCTCATTGGCTACCTTGACCGCCATGATGCGTACACCGGATGCGATCCCGCTGGTTCCGAAATCATTCCATTCTGCCGCAACGATACCTGCACAGTGAGTACCGTGTCCGACTTCATCCCTGGGATCCGAGCTGTCGTACTCATTCCCATTCTCCATGAAATGGACTCCGTTATATCCATATTTACCGCCGCCCATGGCTTTCAGCGTCGGATAGTTCTCCCCCTCGGACCACATAACATTTTTCAGATCCTCGTGGCTGCAATCCACGCCCGTATCCACGATCGCCACAACGATCCCGGAGGTATCCACCTTCGGTGAGGGCTTCTGATCCGTGAATGTATTCCATCCCTCATCATGCACGCCGTAGGTCGTGGTATGTTCCCACTGCAGACTCGTGTAATCATCGGATGCGGCATCATAGCTGTAGTTCGGCTCGGCGTAGAGCACGTCCTCCCGCCTTTGCAGTTCCTCCACCAGCTGATCGGTGGTAAGAGTCTCGGACTGAACCAGAGTGATCATACCGACCGAATCGGACGGTCCATCGGACATCTCATTCCATGACACCTGCGCCCCGTCCGGGTCATTCTCTGCCCCACTCTCCAAAGAAGTTTCCGGATCTGCCACCAACAGCAGCGGATCCGCCTCATCCACGCGGACGTCCGCTTCCAACGTATGCTCCGCTTCCCGGGCAACCGCGGCCTCCGATGCAGCATTCGCATCAGACTTGAAGCAGACTAAAGCCTCGCCCTTTACGACGAAGGTATCTTCCGCCGCCTCCGCTTTCGCAGGCACAAATGAGAAAGCGCCGGACAGGATAAACCCTGCGGACAGAAGCAACGCCAGTCTCTTTTGTCCTGTCTTTATCCCGGATCGAATTATTGATTGATTTTTGTATTGGATTTTTGACCGAACCATCTTTCCGTATTTCATATTTCCGTATTTCATATTTATAACCCGTCTTTCTGCGAAAGACACCGATGCGGTTATGAAACCGTGGTTCTTCCGCGACTTTTGTTTTCTTAGCTTCTTTCCTTCTGTTATTATCTTCTTTATAAGACTGACACACTACAGAACACGTGGAGGTGAGTGGCGGGGCTGTATAGCGGCGACCTCGCATATTTATATGTTGTTGGTCATCCGTTAAAGGCATCAATGAATGGCGCATACCAGTAGCCCGTAAACTTATCTCTTCCGAAGTCGACTCGATCTCGCCGGATGACCAGTCACTGTCAGTTTTATAACTATAATCTACAGGAGGTTATTTTATTGTCTTTCAAAATCATCAAAAACAATTGCTGTGGACTCGATGTCCACAAAACATGGATCTTTGCCTGTATCGGGATTACTGATTCCCACAATCGTACTGAGTATAAGCAAGCTCGCTTTTCTTCCTTCACAAAAGGACTGAATGAGCTGTGTGACTGGCTTGCTAAATACAACTGTAACGATGTTTGTATGGAATCTACCGGTAAGTATTCCCCACAGCTAAACACCTCGTCTCATGGGCAGGATGTTGTCCTCGTAACGACCAAAGCAACCAAAAGATCAAATCGACTCGGATTTCCCGTGCTGGTTCCTATTTTAAACCAGTTCTGGTGCAAGTTGCAAATGTTTTGATCAAGTCGAAGAAACATCCTGAATTCACTAATCGCTACAAGCGTATAAAAGCACGCCGGGGACACAAGAAAGCCATCATCGCTATCTGCCGTATGATCCTGACCGCTATCTGGCACATACAGACAGATTTGAAGCCTTATACGGTTGAAGGTTATTCAGAACCCCGTCCCGTGAAAGAAGGAAAAGTCCTGTCTACTTCACAGGCTCTTAATCTGCTGAAACAGCGAGGCTATATCATCAAAGATGAGTCACCTATTGCTTCCTGATTAGGTGTTGCGTCTATATTCAGTTTTTCAGCCACCGAAAGATGGCTTGTTTGTGTTGCCCTTTAATAGAATCTAACCGCTACCTTTCTGTTTCAAACTTCCGCCTCTGACACTGCAGCCCATCGTGGAGAACTCCGTGAAATACGGCGTGGATCCGGAGGAATCCGTTCCGCTTAACATCACGATCACCACACGCAAAACAGAGGACGGCAGTATCATCACCATCGAAGACACCGGTCCGGGCATTGATGATGCAGGGAATAACGATCAGCCGCACACCGCCATCCGGAACATCCGGAAGCGTCTGGAGCTGATGTGCCACGGCACCCTCACGATCCAGAATCGGCACAGCAGCGGAACGGAAGCGATCATATTCATCCCTGATAATTACTGATTTCTTTACGTATCGATCCTGATCATTTCAGCGATCGCCTTATTCCTGTACCTCACATCATCTCTGGCGGTAAATCCCTGACGCTCCCAGAACGCATTACCGGCTTCATTTCTGTTAAATACAAGCAGTGCCACTTTATTGATCCCTTCGTTCTTAAGGGCATCCATGGCACGGTCCAGCAGAACGGACGCGATGCCCTGCCGCCGGCAGCTTTCCGATACGGCCATATGATGGATGAAGCCTCTTCGCCCGTCGTGTCCCGAAAGGATCACACCCACAACCGCATCTCCCTGCTCTGCGATAAAGCAGGTGGACGGATTCCGTTTCAGATATTTCTCGATTCCTTCTCTGGAATCATCCAGGTTGTTGAAGCCCATATTCTTACAGGACATCCAAAGTGCATACACCTTATCATAGTCATCAATGGTCATGACTCTGAATATGGTTTTTCTGAATTTTTCCAATCTGTACAGATGTTCCGCGTCAATTTCGGTAATCCCGTTCTTAAAGGAATAACCCATCTTCTGATAGAAGGGAAGCCCGGTGATGGATGCCGGGATCTCGATCCTCTTTGCACGAAGGGCATACTCGTCCTTCTCCAATGTATCCATGATCAGTCTTCCAATGCCCTTCCCCTGAAAGTCCGGATGAACAAATATGGTAAACAGACTGCTCTCATCCTGCTTATCCCAGTAGGGTCCGATGGCGCCGCAGCCGATGATTTTGCCCTCATCCTCCACCACATAGAAATGGGTCCAGGATGCCCGCCCCATCACATGCTCCGGAGTCTCCGTTTGAATCAGAGCATCCATCAGGTCCGCCGGATAGTCCTTCTTATTTGAAATCTGTATGGTCGTTCTGATGAGCTCCGAAACCGCCGATGCATCGGATTCTTTAAATCTTCTGATTTCCATTCTGTCTCCCTCCCATTTTTTCACAATTTCCTATGCTTTGATACGAGACTATTTTACCATATTCAAATCATTTTGAATAAAATCATTTTGAATAAAATGGTATGCCGGAAGTGTTAATCAAACATAGCCAGGCAATTTACAGAAAAACAGCGGGTGGCTATACTTACGTAAAGCCAACCCGCCTCCATTTGGGTCACTCACAGCGGCGCCTGGAATCCGCAAAGTTCAAATGTTTCAGGAGTTTCCGCCTTGGCGTGGATCCCAAGCTTCTCCAGCTGTGCCAGGATATGATCCACATACTTTCCGTCGCTGTTTCTCTGCATGATATTGATATCGAAATATTCACCCAAAGCGAAGATTTCGGCGGAAATGCCTCCGCTCAGCGTAAGGTCAATGTACGGTGTAAAGCACAGGATGTACCGGTCCAGTCCGCTCCAACGGACACGGCCGGTATAGCTGACCTCGAAAGTATTCTTCCCGATGGACGACCGAACGATCCAACGCACCATCTTCTGTTTCTTCTGGATCGTCATGCCCTGCAAACGTTCCTTGTTCCTCAGATATTCATTGATACTGTGAGAGTCCGCCTCATCCGAAGCCCTGAGAAGAAGAGTTCCTCTGCCGATGGTGTTGATGGTTCCCAGATCCCTCTCCCGGACCTTATCCGGATAGGTAATGGGTACGATCCTCACATGGGAGGAATGGCTGAAGGGATTCCCCAGAGCCTTGCGGAACTGATGCTGCATACCGCACACCAGCGGCAGCCGGTTCTCCGGATTCAGATTGGAGATCGCCCGGTAGACCAAGGAGCTGACAAAGGTCGCGGGACTTCCGTCCGCACTGGACGCATACTGCATCATATCCGCCTGTTTTACCTTAAACCGGAAGGAGGTCCAGTCTCCCGCATGCTCATACCCCTGGGGCTGATCTCCGAGCAGGAAGATCTCTTCCGGCTCCGGTTCCATGACCGGAAAATCCACGAGAATCGCTTCGGAAGGATACGGATCGTCCGTCATTTCCTCCGGCCGGATCACATCTCCCGGCTGGGGGATATCGGAAGTATCAAACTCTGCCTCCGGATGTTTTCTGCCGAGATACTCATAGAGCAGCATTTTCAAAAACGGAAACTGCGCCCCACCGTCCATAAAAAAGTGAGAGGAATCAATGTAGAGATAATTCCCACGATATGCAAATGCCACGAGATGCCCGTTACTTTCGGAACTCCCCAGCACCACCGCCCTGCCGTCCTTCGAAATGACATAGGGTTCGTCGTTCGGTTCATAATAATAGGTCTCGCCCTCCCGGACCAGCCGAACAGAAAAATACGGGAACCGAAGATGCAGACGGTCCACCGCCTGTCGCAGGATGGCTTCATCCACCGGCTCACTCATTTCAATCCCTGTCCGTATAGTATTCCGGAAATCACTCCCTGCCGCATACATAAAATGATCTGCCATATATCGCATGTTTCTTCCTCCAAACTGTTGGTATAACTCATGGGCCTATTATATCATCTCACAGCCCCCGATGACGTTCCATATTGGCACACTAATCACGCAAAAAGAGGGTTGCCTCATTGCAGCAACCCTCTTTACATACCATCCGCCCTGTTTCCCTACATGGCCGTCTTTTCTGTAATGTATTCGATATACTTCGCCGTAACACTGTCCTTCTTCGCCTTCGGCAGGATATAGGTACTCCCATCCGTAAGGACCACCTCCGCGCCGCTGATCTTCTCAATATAGTCAGGATTTACCAGAAGACCTCTGCGCAGCTCTATATATTTGCTTCCGAACAGCTCCGCCACATCGGAGAAATTGATAAGTATACGTTCCTTTTTTTCATTCCTGTTATTTCGATCATCCCGGCAGCAGATCACCGTATAATGCCGGTCGCTTTCGATCCTGATCACCTTCTCGGAGTGGAATACATGGATCTCCTTTCCCGTATTGATCACAATGGGAACCGAGTACTTTGCATTGATCCGAAGGCTCACTCGCGCAAAAGCCTTTACGATATCCGCTTCCTCACAGGGCTTTACCAGATAATCCACGGCCTGTACCTTAAAGGCATCAATGGCGTGATCCAGACTGGTGGTTGCAAAAATGACCTGGGTGTCCGGTGATAATTCTCTCACCGTCTGCGCGATCTCGATCCCGCTCTCCTCTTCAAGATAAATATCCTGAAAAAGGATGGAGTATGAGTTGCCTTTTCGTATACTTTCGATCAGCTCCGCTCCAGTAGGGAAATATTCCATTTCAAGATCATCGGCAATGTCCATCAGCGAAAACCGGATCTTCTCCGCATCAGATTTTGTATCATCGCAAATTGCTATCCGCATGAGCGACTCCCTTCGTTTTTTTCTTATAATCACTTTAACACATCTGCATTCCTATGGTACAATAAAATCGTCGTTTATCAAAGCTCGAAGAAAACGATTCTTCATGTTCTTATAGGGAGATATAACCGTGACCGAACGTATCACTGATTTCACGGTGTGGGAAACTGTACTGCACGCTTTTTTAAATTCATTTCCATATATGGTACTGGCGTTGTACGCCTTCAGAGGACACTGGCGGTTCAGCAAAAGGATCACCATTCTGTTCCTTGCCGCCGCCGCTATCCTTCAGATGATCCTCGTCCCTCTCAATTTATTTTCCGACAATGCGGACAATCCCTTATTTGACATCCTTTTGTCCGTGATCCATGTGGCATTTTTCTTCACTGTAGTAAAGGATCATATCGGCAAGCTTATCTTTACTGTGCTTGTTCTGACAAATTTGGGAACTTTGGTCGTGGTATGCGCAAAGTGTCTTGAGGGAATCTTTTATCCCGATCTGGCGCTTCTGAAATACCATTACACCTATCAGATCTTTACGTTACTTATGCTGGTAACCATCATCCCGGTTATCTATCTGCTTATTTTCAGGGAATTCTCTTCTCCAGGGATCGATCCCTCCGACAGCGCGAAGGGAGGGAAAAGCGTAAGCGGATATATGTGGTCGTATCTCTGGCTCATTCCTGCAATCTTTTACCTGATCTGGATGTATATCTCCTATTCCGGAGATCTTTCCAGGACTGAGAATCGAATGAAGCCTGTCAGTGCTCTCTTCCTGTTGATCATTGATGCCGGCTCCGTCCTGATCTACCGGCTCATCATAAAAATGGTCATACTGCATGAGAAGAACACGGCT
Organism: Eubacterium sp.; assembly: GCA_024681515.1. Lineage (GTDB taxonomy): Bacteria > Bacillota > Clostridia > Lachnospirales > Lachnospiraceae > Eubacterium_Q. The sequence continues at coordinate 10,922 of JAILAR010000196.1, forward strand.
CTGCTCGCAGAAAACCATACTCTGTCCATACAAAGTCTTCAATACGACAGTTTAAATGAACGGCTTGAGAATATGAGACGTACCAGACATGATCTTCGGCACTACACGGCGCTTCTCTCTGAGATCAGAGACAGCGGCGATCTTTCTCAGCTGGATGACCTGATCCAGATGTACACCGAGAAGAACCTCCTGAATCAGCCCCTGATCTGCTGCGAGAATGAAACGGTCAATGTCATTCTGGCGCTCTATTCCGAAACGGCTCATAACAATGATATCTCACTTTCGATCAAGGCGAATATTCCGAAGGATGTTTTCGTTGATAAAAAGGAGCTGTCGGTGTTATTCGGAAATATACTGGAAAATGCAGCCGATGCCTGCAAAGAAGTGGAGGGAGAACGATTCATCGATCTGAATGCCACTTATACCACCACAAAGAGCGGAACCCCGTCCATCACACTGATCGTAAAGAACAGCTACAGCACAGAACCTTCTGTTTCTGAAAACGGAATATTCCATTCAACAAAGCATGCAGGGGACGGCATCGGAACCGGCTCGGTAAGGAGTATCACGGAAAAATACGGCGGTGCCTGCACATTTACTCATGAAGGCGGGGTTTTTACCGTTTCGGCGATCCTGTATGGTGACCGCTAATGCCTTTGTGACCGCCTATGCCTTTGTGACCGCCTATCGAGGGCGGTCACAAATCCTCCCTCCGGTCGGACACCAACACCTCCGGTGTTGGTGGGCGTGTACGGAATCGATTCTCCTGATGGAGAATCAATTCCTACCATACCGCAATCCTCTCCTCCGGTGCAAGGTACATTCCGTCGCCTTCTTTGATCCCATAGGTTTCATAGAACTCATCAAACTGCTGCACCGTGACATTGACCCGAAGATACGCCAGGGGATGCACATCCGACTTGATCAGCGATACGCAAGTACTCTTGGACTGAAGCCGCTTCCATACGCCGGCATATGCACGGAAGAACTTGTCATAATCAAAGCCTTCGATCTTTGAAGCGATATTGAGTCCGCATCTCACGCCGCCCATATCTGCGATGGCTTCGGCACTGATATCCACGGACCCGTCATAGTAACCCGAACCCTCAAAGGATCTTACCTTGCCGAAATACGAACGGACCGTATCCGCCTTTTTCTCGAAGGTTCTCATATCGTCTCCCTCAATGATGGGATTCTGCTTCCCATACGCATCATTCAGCACACCATCGGAATCAAAGGCATGGGTCAGCTCATGTCCGATGACACTTCCGATGGCTCCCAGCTTCTGTTCATAACTCATATCCTTTGAATAGAAATCCCCTTTCAGGATCCCGATATAGATATAGAATACATTTCTGTCCTGCGCGTAGGCACTGCCTGCCGAACTTGTTGAAGTCCCGGAATCATAGATATCCCAGAAATCCCGGGGGATCTCCATTCCACCCTTCTCACCGATCTTCTCCAGTTTAAAACGGTTGATCTCCCCCATCGCATCCAGCATACTTCCGCCGTTTTCTTTGGAGATAAAGGACACGCCGGAATAATCCGCCACGTTGGAGGGCTTCATGACGTTGAACAACATGGCATCCAGCTTCTGATAGATTCGTTCCTTATTTGCGTCGCTGATCCACTCCTTGCCGCCGATGATGACACGGAACTCATCCAGGTATGCCCGGCAGATGGAGCGGATATCCTTATCCACTTCTTCGTCGTAATAATAATCCAAATATACCTGATCCTTCAGTCCGGAAAGTGCGGAGGTTTCCAGGAAGGAAAAGAAATACACATCCGGCGTTCTCAGAACCACTTCACTGAAGGGATTGGCTTTATCCGCCTTGAGCTCCAGATACTTTACAAAGATGTCCTTATCCAGATATTTAACGGCTTCTGCCATGAGCGCCACCTTGAAATACGCACGGATCCCTTCCAGGTTCTTCTCCGTGCATACGGAGGAAATGCCGCGCATATAATCCATATCTACGAGGTAACCCTCAAACCGGTCCAGTCCAAAGCGCTCCAGGATCCGGCGAATCGGGAAATCACCGGCACAACTTTCCAGCTCTGTAAGCGAAATCTCCGTTTCGTAATCGAACATCTGCTCTCCGCCCGTATTCAGCTCCGCCATCTTCAGTTCAAAGGCATAGTTCTCCTTCATCAGATCATCCGCATCACCTTCCGAATACCCCATCCGGTTCATCAGGTAACGAATGGCATCGGTTCTCTGCTCCATCCGCATAAGCCCGTCATCCCCAAGGCTTCCGTAGCGATTGGATAACTGCAGCGAATACTTCGGCTGACTGATGCGCAAAGCAAAATGATCCGATTGAAAAATCTCTGGAGTAAAAAGCATACTGCCCATGGGATTCCTGCTGAAATCCATCATGTACTGATAGACATCCTCCACGGATGTGATCTCGTCAATATAACCCAGATACTTCCGCAGGGGCTCTACTCCCAACCGATCCCGATAATCCCAGTCCGTATAAAGGCCGTCTACGATCCGAAGTTTCTCCAGATTCGGATCTGTTTTGGATGTATCATCCAGAAGCTCTCGCAGTTCCCGTTTTACGTCCTGTGAAACCGCAACGAAGGCACCGTTTCCGCCTTCGGTAGGATTATAGGTCTGGGTGCTGAGCCACTCCGCATCCACAGCCGCGGCAAAGTCATCCTCCAGTCGCTGATTTCCTACAATGGACTGATTCTCCGGCAGCATGGAATTGATCCATTTTCCATGTCCCGGCTGGTCCCCGGAGGGCTCCGCAGACCCGCAGCCGGCCGCCTGCAGCAGGACGGCTCCGATCAGCAGGGAGACGACTATTCTTTTTAGAAATCGTTTCTGTTTCATGTCTCACCTTTATTCCATACTTCGCACGCATCATTCATTTGTTTGCTCAGCAACATCATTCGAGTCGGTGCTTTGTGATACTTCCTCACTTTGCAATGATGCGAGCTGAGCTTTCCGCTGTATCCTTCTCTTCTTCAGGTGGAAGAACAGGATCGAAAGCCCGAAGCCTATGGCGGTATAGATGAGCAGGACGAGCAGATATCCCCATCTGGTCTGCCCCAGTACACCTGCCGTATATCCGGCGTCCGTATAAGCCGAAATCAGAAATTTGTTCAGCAGCTTTATGAGCGGGTAGCCCGGAATATCCAGGCTAAACAGAATGATCGGTGCCACCCCGGCAAAAAAGCCGTAGAAGATCCATGCCGGCAGGAAAAACGGAATAAGAAACAGGAAGAGCAGCGCGATGCCGTAGCTTCCGACTGCCAGGATCCAGCCGAAGAATGTGGAAAGAGTAAGCGCCCGGATCTGGTCTCCCGCACAATGCGCTCCCAGGATCAGGGAAAGCAGAAGGATCAGCAGGTAAGCCACCAGATAAAATGCAAACAGCAGGATCACGCCGGCGCACCATTTACCGATCACGAGTTTGGTACTGCCGACATTTCTCTCCTCTGTCTCTGCCACAAGCGTTTTGGTAAACCGTCTTCTGTACTGCGCAAAAAGGAGGATCAGGCCCGTGGCCGGATTAAAAAACACCCGCAGGAATTTCTGCATTTTGATGGTGTACATATAATCATTCAGAAAATCCATTTTGATGAGAACTGCCCAGACGATCATGCCGAGGAACAGCAGTGCAGCAAGGATGATAAACCTCTTCTTGCGTATGATATGTTTTATTTCGTCCAAAATGATCTTACTCATGCTTTACCTCCTACCAGATGGCGATCCGGTCTTCCGGTGCCACATACATGCCGTCTCCGGGCTGTATCCCATAGGTTTCATAAAATTCATCAAACTGCTGAACCGTGATATTGATCCGAAGATACGAGATCGGATGCACGTCGGTCCTGATGAGCATCACCCAAACTCCCTTTGAGCGAAGCTCCCCCCAGTAAGAAGCATAGGACCGGAAAAATGCATCATAGTCAAATCCATCCACCTTCTTGCCAAGCTTCAGCGCACATTTCACGCCTCCCATATCAGCTATGGCCTCGCCGCTGATATCCACCGATCCGTCATAATAACACGGAAGATCCTGAAATCTTACTTCTCCGAAATACTCCCGGACCTTATCTGCCTTCTCATTGAACGTGCTCATATCGTCTCCGATCAGCAGAGCATTCAGCTTGCCTTCGGCATCAAAATTCACGCCTGCAGAATCAAAAGCGTGCGACAGTTCATGTCCGATAAGGCATCCGATGTGCCCCAGTTTATCCTCATAACTCATATCCTTCGAATACATATCTCCGTTCACGGCACCGATGTCAATGACGAATGCATTTCTGAGCGGATCATAGAAGCTGTTTGCCATCATCGTGGTGGTGGTAGGATCATAGATGTTCCAGAAATCCCGATCGATCTTCTCTGCCGAGAGCCTTCCCATATTCTCCAGATCGAATCGACTGATCTCACAATATGCATCCAGCAGATTTCCGTTATCCTCTTTGGATACAAAGGAAACACCTGAGTAATCCGCTTCATTGCTGGGCTTCATGATGATAAAATGCATGGCGTCCAGTTTCCCGAGGATCCGCTCTTTATTCTCATCGCTGAGCCAATCCTTCTCGGTAATAAGATCATGGTACTCCCTCACAAAATCTCTGCACATGGATTCAATATCCTTCGCAACCTCTTCGTCATAGAACCTGTCCAGATAAACCTGTGATCCCAACCCCGAAAGCGGTGAACTGAGTACTTCGCTGTAAAATGCATGCTCTATGGGTTTTACCACAACCTCATCATAGGGATTGGCCTTGTCCAGCTTGATCTCCTTCGCTTTCAGATAGCTTTCCTGATCCAGATATTCTATAGCCTTTCTCATAAGAAGGACCTTGAAATACGCCTTGATCTTCTCCAGATTCGCTTCCGTGCAGACGCCGGAGAGTCCCCTTAGATAATCCGCGTCCACACAGTAGCCCTGGAACTTATCAAGTCCAAAGTGATCCATAAATTTACGGATCGGAAAATCTCCTGCGATGCTTTCGACATCCGATATTGAGAGATCCGCAAAGCGATCAACAAAGTCTGATCCGCCCGGGCTGAGTTCTGCCATTTTCAGTTCAAAGGAAAAGCATTGATCGAGCAGCTGATCCGCTTCATCTTCCGAGAATCCAAGGCGCCCCATCAGATACCGGATCCCGTTGGTAACCTGCTCTTTCTTCTGCAGACCCTCGTCCGCCAGTTCCAGATATCGATTGGATTTTCCAAGTGAATAACTGGGCTGATCGATCCGCAGACTGAAATGATCTGTCTGCTCCAAAGAAAAGGTAAACAGCATTGCAGCGAATGGGTTTTTACTGCTGTCCGTCATATACTGATATACATCCTCCAGAGACCGGATCTCATCGATGTAACTCATATACTTTCGGAGCGGTTCTACCCCTGTCTGCGCCCTGTATTCCCAATCCGTATACAGACCGTAGTAGGTTCTCAGTTTCTCGACGTTGGGATCCTGAATGGAAGTATCTTTCACCGTGTCAAGGAACCGCTCCTTAGTGATCTGATCCGAAGTCTCCAATGAACCAACGCCATAGGATACTGAGGGATCAAAGTTCTGGCTCACATTCCATTCTGCATTTACGGCTGCTGCAAAATCATCCTGCAGCCGTTGCTCCGCACAAAGCTGCGCATTCTCGGGAAGGCTGGAATTGATCCATTTTCCATGTCCCGGCTGGTCTCCGCCGGCTTCCCCGGAGCCACAGCCTGTCGCCTGAAAAGCAAAGGCCAGGACCATAGACAGCGCGATCAGTTTTTTGACGAATCGTTTTTTCTTTTTTCTCATTTTCCCATCTCCTATTCCATACTTCGCGCCTAAGGCGCTCCGTAAATTACTGAGAATCGATCATCGTCATCCTAACACAGAATACCTATTATGTTGCATTTCATGCACGAACTGACGGATATGGAACACGAAATGCAGCGAAAAGAAACAAAAATTCTTTATTCGAAAGTGCTGCATCTCCGAAACGCTCAACAGAAGGAGGGCGGCTATACCCTGCGTATAGTCGCCCTCCCCGGCTCCTTTATGTGAATCCCTGGATCAGCACCACGATGACCAGGATCGGAAGAACATATTTGAAGTATGGGATCAGGTACCGGGACATACGAATGCCCTTACCGGTATTGACTTCTTCCAGATACTTCTCAGCGCCCCAGCCGAACCGCCAGGTACAAAACAACACGAACACCAGGGATCCCAGGGGAAGCAGCAGGTTGCTGACCACGAAATCCTCAGAATCCAGGATACCGCGGTCTCCGATGATCTTCACATTTTTCCACACATTGCAGCCCAGAACACAGGGGATACCGGTTACAAGCACCAGTACAAGATTCACGGCAACTGCCTTCATGCGGTGCCACCCCAGATTATCCATGAACATACCTGTCAGATTCTCAAATACTGCCATCACCGTGGAGAAGCTGGCAAAGACCATGAACACGAAGAACAGAGTTCCCCAGATCCTGCCGCCGGGCATGTTCACAAAGATCCGCGGCAGGGTCTGAAAGATCAGGGACGGTCCCTGATCCGGCTCTACGCCGTAGGAAGAGCATGCCGGAAAAATGATGAGACCTGCCATCAGCGCCACAAAGGTATCCAGAGACACAATACGGATGGCTTCCCCGGTAAGGGATCGCTCCCTGGACATATAGCTTCCGAAGATTTCCATGGCACCGATACCGAGACTGATGGTGAAGAACGCCTGTGTCATAGCTCCGGAGATCACAGCCCCCCAGCCAACCTCTGCAGCCTTCTTCGTCTCAATCTCATTGAATGCTCCCGTCAGAAACTTCCAGAAGTAATTCAGCATCCAGCCTGCCACTGTTGTGTAAAACATCATCAAGATGACATTTCCGGCGTAGCACACCCAACCATGAATCTGCCATGCGGCCTTCTGTCTTCTCGATGATCATCAGGGGGGCATAAAACGGAAGTCCCAGGCGCCTTAATTCCAGTTTCATTTTATCCCTGGTTTCCGGAAAGCATCTGGAACGCAGAAACTCTTCATAGTCGTCGAAATTCGGCTCCGTATTCCTGCCAAATGCACGAAAGAGCGGGTTGTCGATATAATTCTTCACCCGGACCTTTCTTTCAGGTTCATCCACATCGATCACCGAACAGACCATGCTTTTATACATATAAATGAGTCTCATCCGCATTCGGTCCCTCGGATATTCAAGCTTCTCGGCCAGTTCGGGCCGGCGGAGAAGGATCTCGATCAAAGGAACTATGGGGCCCGTGATCGTCTGTTCCTCCTTACTCTCCCAGTTTTCTATCGTTCTTTTCGATGAGCATACGAAGGACGCAAACTCTTTCTGCGTCATGGTGAGTATTTCTCTTGCACGCCGAATATCCTTTCCGCATATGGAGCTGTTGATCACATATTCTTTCACCGAAATCATCTCCCTTCAATGGTTCTGATTTCTTTATATCACATATTATGCGGCTGTTCAACTTGTTTTTATCACATATTTTGTGATAGCCTCTTTCGCAGGTTCTTTTAAGGAAGAGAGGGCGGCTATACATGTGTATAGTCACCCTCCCAGGTTACTTATTTACTTGTTGGAAATGTGCCGCATTACTTCGTGGTGCAGATTCCGTTCTTGTTGAACTTGTAGGACTTGCTTCCATCTATCTGCTCTGCCGTGAGGATCCTGAGAAGGCAGCAACCGTGGTGAATGATTTCACCGAATATCTGCAGGGTAATTTTACTGCCATCTCCGAGACAAACCTGGTGTCCTTCAGCGAGGAGCTCAGGCATACCCAGGCCTACCTGGCTGTGGAAAAGGCACTGTATATGGACAAGCTGCAGGTCGAGCAGGACACGGACTTCAAGGCCTTCCGCCTGCCGCCTCTCACGCTGCAGCCTCTGGTGGAAAATGCAACTGACCTGTCCCCCTGTCCTTCCGGTTAGGCAGTCTGCGCCATGGTGAGTTTATAATAATAGCCCTTCCGGTCCATCAGCTCCTGATGGGTTCCGCATTCCAGGATCTTTCCGTGATCGATGTACATGATCTTGTGGCATTTCCGGATGGTGGACAGGCGGTGGGCTATGATGAAGCAGGTCCGGCCCTCCAGCATGGCATCCAGTCCCTGCTGCAGCGCCCGTTCCGTCTTCACATCGATACTGGAGGTTGCTTCGTCCAGGATCAGGATCTTCGGATCCGACAGCAGCGTTCTCGCAAAGGAGATCAGCTGTCTCTGTCCCTCACTGAGGGAAGCCCCTCTCTCCTTCACCTCTGTCTGATAACCCTCCGGCATCAGGCGGATAAAGCCGTCCGCACACACCGTTTCCGCCGCCCTGCGGATCTCCGTGGCTTCCGCATCCAGCTTGCCGTAGCGGATATTGTCCTCAATGGTTCCCGAGAAAAGGAAGCTGTCCTGCAGCATGATCCCCATCTGGGACCGCAGGGAATGCAGGGTCACATCCCGGACGTCCAGGCCGTCGATCTTCACACTTCCCCGCTGCACGTCATAGAACCTGGAGAGCAGATTCACGATGGTGCTCTTCCCTGCGCCGGTGGGGCCCACCAGCGCCACGCTCTCTCCCGGCTCCACCGTGAAGGACACATCCCGAAGGACCTCCTCTCCATCCTCTTCATACGCAAAGGTCACTCCCTCAAAGGAAACCTGTCCGCGTATGGGAGGCATGTTCAGAGCCCCCTCCCTGTCCCGGATGGTCACCGGCTCATCGATGGTTTCAAATATCCGCTCCAGATAAGCGATGTTATTAATAAAGTTGTTGAAGATATTTCCCAGATTCATGATGGGCTGCCAGAAGAAGGATGCATAACTGGAGACAGCCACGATGGTTCCCAGGGACTTGCTTCCCTGTCCGAAGAGCACCAGCCCGAAGAGGAAGATGGCCGCCCGGACGAAAACGGATATGGTGTCTATCCCCGGCCACACCAGATTCGAATACCGGACTGCCGTATTCCAGGTTTTCCTGCAGTCATCCGACAGTTCTTCGAAGGTTTTCTGATTCTCCTTCTCCCGTGCGAAGATCTGGGTGATCCTGGCCCCCACGATATTCTCCTGCAGATAGGCATTCAGATTGGAGTTCTTGTTGGATACCGCCTGCCATGCCTTCCGCTGGCGGTTCTTGATCCAGAACATGAAGACTCCCAGCACAGGTACACCGCACATGACCACCAGGGCCAGCTGCACATCCACCAGGAACATGAACACCGTGATAAAGATCAGGTTGAAGCCCTCCAGGACAATATTGATCAGTCCGTTGGACAGCATATCCGAAACCGAATTCACGTAATTCACAACCCGGATCAGTATCTTCCCGTGGGGACGGTCATCATAATACCGGAAGGGCAGATCCTGCAAATGTGCGAACAGGTCCTTCCGTATATCGTAAATGATGTTCTGGCTGGCATGCACCATCAGCCGGCTCCGGATGGTGGTGAAAACCACGCTGATGATATATACCACTGCCAGCAATCCCACCAGAAGAAACAGCAGCTTCGTATCCTTCTCAGGCACCGCATGATCCAGCGCATACCGGATCACCATGGGAGCCAGATATCCGAAGGCTCCTCCGATGCCGCTGAGCACCAGGGCGATGAGCATGGGCTTCTTCCAGCGTTTGATGTATACGGAGGCCCGCAGCAGATGCTTTATCTGAAAGGGCTCCTGCAGCTCTTCATCTACCTTGTACGTATTTCTTGCCATATCATATGCCTTCCTGCAAATGTGCCAGTTCAGCGTAATATCCGCCCTGTTCCAACAGCTCCGCATGGCTTCCGGTCTCCAGGATCCTGCCATCCTTCATGATGAAGATCCGGTCGGCGATCTTGGCCGTGGAAACCCGCTGTGCGATGATCAGCTTGGTGGCAGGGAAATCCAGTTGCCGCAGGGATTCCTGGATCTGCCGCTCCGTCTCCAGATCCACCGCCGAAGTGGTATCATCCAGGATCAGGATGGAGGGGCGTACCGCCAGAGCTCTGGCCAGTGCCAGTCTCTGCTTCTGGCCTCCGGACAGGCCTACCCCCCGCTCTCCCACGATGGTGTCATACCCCTCCGGCATGTCTGCGATAAAGTCATCCGCAGCAGAGTACCGCGCAAAGCGCACCACCTCCTCCTTCCGGATATGGGGATCCCCGTAGGCGATATTTCCTTCGATAGAATCCGAATACAGCAGCACATCCTGGGTAGCGAGACCGATATTCTTTCTCAGTCCCTCCAGCTGATAGTTCTGCACCGGGACACCGTCGATCCGCACCTCTCCCTTCGTGGGCTCAAAGAACCTGGGGATCAGCTGGATCAGGGATGTCTTCCCGCAACCGGTCTCTCCCATGATGGCCACGGTCTCTCCCGGCCGGACGGTGAAGCTGATATCCCGCAGGATGGGTAGGTTCCCGTCAGGATACTGAAATGATACGTGATCGAAGACGATCTCTCCCTGAAGCCGGTCCGCTACCGGAATGGCATCCTCCGCATCCCGGATCTTCGGCTCGGAATAGTAGATCTCCATCACCTTGTAGGATGCGGCAGCAAACCTCTGGAATTCATTCATGATATTTCCCATCATACGCATGGGATTCTGCACAGCCCAGATCAGGCCGGCGATGGCCACATAGTCCCCCATGGTAAGTCCGCCGTGGATCAGGAAAAGACCTCCCACCAGAAGCATGGTCAGGGGCATGAGATTCGCAAAGGTTTCCACATAGGGGTAGAAATGGATCCATACCAGACCTGTGGACTTGTTGGCGTCCCGGTAGGCTGCATTTGACTGATCAAACCGCCGGATCTCGTATTCTTCTCTGGCAAAGGCCTTTACCACCCGGTTTCCTGCGATATTCTCCTGGGCCACGGTATTCATTTCCGCCAGCCGTTCTCTCAGCTCCGCATGCTTTGGAGCCACGGTCTTCTTAAACCGGTAGATCACCACAAAGACAAAGGGTGCGATGGCAAGGATCGCCAGTGCCATCCGCCAGTTGATCAGGAAGAAGAAGATGGCGGCAGCGCCGAAGAGGGCAAAGCACTCGATCAGTACCCTTACCACCCAGGCGATCATGTGCCGCACCGCATCCAGGTCTCCCGTAACCCGGGTCATCAGATCCCCGGTCCGGTACTTGCTGTAAAAGGTCATATCCTGCCGCTGGATCTTGTCATAGAGGTAGTTCCGGATCCGGAACAGCGCCTTCTGGGATACGTACTCGTACGCCATACAGTCCAGATATACGATGGTAACCCGGAGCAGGGTAAGACCCACCATGGCGATGAGCAGCCAGTAAAAAAGATCCTTCCGGGTATTCAGATTCTCCGCTGCCTCATCTCCCGTAAGGAACAGATCCACCAGCTGTCCCGAAAAGTAGGGTACGGTCAGCTGCATGATATTGTAGACCACCGTGCCCAGCATGGCAGCAACGTACAGCCCATGGGTCCCCCGGGTATTCTCCCAGAGCCAGCCCATACGGGAAAGTGGATATTTGTATTTTTTAGATTTTGAACCCCTCATGGCACAGTCTCCGCGATGCAAGATGCGCAGGGAATCCCCTGCCCTTTCCGATTGTGTAAGAATACGATAGCAGTTTTTATAACAGGGTGGTATAATCTGATTATTGAAAAATAGAATAAATCTATCCTCCACACTTCCCGAAAATGGGAACAGCTCTGTAAGATATGAGGTGAGAAATGGCTGAAATATATGAAAACAGTGACCGTCTGAATTCCCCCGTCGAAGCCTTCTACTGCTCAACGGAGAATCTGCATCTGCCTGTGGCGGCACATTGGCATTATTTTATGGAAATACTCTACCTTCTGGAGGGTTCGGTGATGGTGGTCTGCAACGGCATCACCTATCATCTGGAGGCCGGGGAGCTTCTGCTGATCCCGCCCCAGGCGGTACACAGCATCTCCGGAGACAAAAAAAATCCCTTCCGTTATACCTGCGTCAAATACAGCGTCAGCCATATCCGACCGGTGGAAGGGTATCTTCCGAATCTTCACATTTTACTTCACAATCTGATGCTGGAGAAGGATCCTCCCCTGTTATTTGGGCCCGGGACCTTCACTGACTTTGCCCTGAAGGACTGTCTGGACGAGATCGTACGGGAGGTGCACGAGAAGCAGTATGGATATCTTACGCTGATCTTCTCCCTGCTGACGGATCTGATGCTCCGGATCCTCAGGATCTGGTACCGTCGGGGCATCTCTCTTCAGACGGATTCCCGTACCGATGCGGATACCTATTCGGTCCATGATGTGGTCATGTACATCGACCGGCATTCCGGAGAGAATCTCAAGGTGGATGAACTGGCGAAGCTGTGCAATATGAGCTACTCCTATTTCGCCAGAGTCTTCCACCGTCAGTACGGCCAGAGCTGCAAGCAGTACATCGAATTCATCCGGCTTACCAAGGCGGAGAACCTGCTGCTCTTCACCAATCACGACCTTTCCGCCATCGCGGCGGAGACCGGCTTCTCCGACAGCAGTCATCTGATCCGCTGCTTCCGCCGCCTCTATCACATCACACCGAAGCAGTACCGTCTGCAGCATGCCGCCGAAGCCTAGAACTCGGTCACATCCGCCTAGCCCATGCGGCGTCCCTTGGCGATGATCATGGGCACGATCACGGTCAGGTTGGAAATGGCTACGCAGATCAGGCCCAGCGCGATCAGATCCATCAGCAGGAGTTCTACTGTTGGGAATAAATTTAGTCATCGTATTTGCTAACACTTCAGAGGTACAGTTCGTTACACTTCTTCTCCACCAAATTATTCTCTATGCAAAATCGCAGAAAAAGGAGAAAACTGGGAAATGGTCTAAAACTGTCGAAAAAATTATAGGCATAGAAAACGGGAGTCCTTGAATAATCAGGGCTCCCGAACCTTTTGGTATTAAAGAAGTTCGATCGTTCCCGGCGGCTTGCTGGTCAGATCATACAGTACGCGGTTAACTCCCTTTACTTCGTTGATGATACGGGTCATGCAGCGCTGCAGAACTTCGAATGGGATCTCCGTGCAGTCCGCGGTCATGAAGTCGCTGGTGCAGACGGCGCGAAGGACAATTGCGTAATCATAAGTCCGGAAATCGCCCATGACACCCACGGAACGCATGTTGGACAGGGCTGCAAAATACTGGTTCGGCGGATTCTTGATCTCACCCTTGGAAATCGCTTCATCCACTTCTTCGCGATAGATGGCATCTGCCTCCTGCACGATGCGAACCTTCTCCACAGTGATATCGTCGATGATCCGTACTCCCAGTCCCGGTCCCGGGAAGGGTTGACGGAACACCAGATATTCCGGGATACCCAGCTCCAGACCGGCCTTACGAACCTCATCCTTGAAGAGCATCCGAAGAGGCTCTACGATTTCTTTAAAATCCACATGTTCCGGAAGACCACCTACGTTGTGGTGGGACTTGATCACGGCAGATTTGCCGAGGCCGGATTCGATCACATCAGGATAAATGGTTCCCTGCGCCAGGAAATCCACGGCGCCGATCTTCCTTGCTTCTTCTTCAAATACACGGATAAACTCTTCGCCG
>JAILAR010000197.1 GCA_024681515.1 Eubacterium sp.
TACCGCATGGGATAAAGATAAACTGATTGGTCTGATCTGTGCCATGGATGACGGGAACATGAATGCATATGTACATTATCTCCTGGTTCATCCGGATTATCATAAGATGAAGATCGGCAGAACCCTCGTTCAAATGATAAAGGAGCATTACAGGGACTATCTCAGGATCGTGGTGATCGCAGTAGATCAGGAAATCCATTTCTATGAGGATTGCGGATTTGAGGTTAGTACGGTTTCCAAGCCGATGTTCATCACATCCTTGTGGACCTGACGGGAACCATAGCGCATTGCACGTGCTGCGTATCATCACCGGGGGAAAATACCTTTGACCCCGGAATTAATTTATTGTCGTAAGCATATTCATCCGGATCATTATCAACGGCTATGAAATATTCACAGGAGGACCTGTATCATGAATGTAGGGATCATCGGATACGGAAGTATGGGGAAGATACTGGCGGATAAGTTCGCCACAGCAGGCATTTCCGATCTGGAGCAGGTGTTTGTTACCAACCGGAGTAAGGAGAAACTCGGAAGTGTGCCGGTCGGAGTGATGGTTTGCGGAGAGAATCAGGACCTTGCGGAAAAATCGGATATTGTATTTGTCTGTGTACGGCCGGTGGATCTTCCGGATATCATCGCAGAGATCGCTCCGTCGCTGAGACCGGATACCCTGCTGGTATCGTTGAACGGAAATATATCCTTTGAGATGATCGGACGCGTCACGGAGCAGAAGGCCGCAAAAGTGATCCCCAGTCTGACCGCGGAGATCAACAGGTCCCAATCCCTGGTATGCTTTAATGACAGCGTTTCAGATGAAGACAAAGCATGTCTGAAAACCCTCCTTGGCTGTATTGGAAATGTGATCGAACTCCCGGAGAAAGAAATGGGTATGGGCTCCGAACTGGTAAGCTGCATGCCCGGCTTTATCGCATCGATCTTTGACGTGATCTGCAAGGAGGCAAAGAAGCATACGGAGATACCGGAGGAGCAGATCGTGCGAATGGTTCTTTCAACACTGAGCGCCACCGGAGATCTGATGCTGCAGAAGGAAATGACCTTCGAAGAAGTGGTGAGGAGAGTGGCCACGAAAGGCGGCATCACCCAGGAGGGAACGGCAGTGGTCTATGAGAAACTGCCGGATGTGGTGGATGAACTGTTTGAGAAGACATTGGCGAAAAGACGCCTGGTGGCAGAGAAGGCAAAGGAGACGTATGGGTTGTCTTAACAGAGCCGGATGAGGAGCATTTGATCAGAATGGAGAAGAAAAGAGAATTATGGGACCTGTATGACCGGGAGGGAAGGCGAACAGGGGAAATATTTGAGAGAGGATTCGGAACCTACTGGAATATACCGCAGGGCAGATACCATCTGGTAAGTGATATTCTGGTTCGAAACAAGGACGGCAGGTATCTCCTCTGTAAGAGACATATGGGGAAGGACGTTTATCCCGGATATTGGGAAGCGAGTGCCGGAGGCTCTGCAAAGGTGGGAGAGCTGCCTGAGGAGTGTGCCAGGAGAGAACTGAAGGAGGAAACCGGGCTCGAGGCGGATCAGCTGGAGCTGATCAATGTGGTGTTCCGTGAGCCGAGTCACAGCCTGATCTACTGCTATGTTGCCGACGTTGATGCGGATCCGGATTCTGTAATACTCCAGGAGGGAGAGACTGTCGATTACAAATGGGTGGATGCCGCCGGGCTGATTGAGTATTCGACGTCGGATGTAGCCATAAAAACGAATGTTGAACGATATGAGGATTTCTATAATGCCTTGAAGATCAGCTTAATGGATACTAAGGTGCCTGGCCTGAAGCGAGGGACAGTTGCGGTTGAACTACATGATCCTGAATGGGAAAGAGCTGCGAAAGCCACAATAGAGAAACTGAAGCGCCTGCTTGGAAGAGTTGCTTTGGATATTCAGCATATCGGCAGTACAGCTATAAAAAGCATCGTTGCAAAACCGATCATTGATATTGTTGTCGGTGTATGGGATTTCGACGGGATCCTCAAGTTGAATCCGGTCCTGGAGGAGAATGGTTTCATTTTCCGGGGGCAGGATGTCCCGAATCAGTATTTATATGTATGCGGAGATGCTGATTCCAGAACGCATCATATACATGTGGTGCTCTGTTACTCAATCTATTGGAATAACTATGTGAATATGAGGGATTATCTGAACTCTCATGAGGAGGATGCCCGGGAGTATTCTGAGCTTAAGAAACGCCTGGCTGCGGAGTATCCGGAGGACCGGAATACGTATACCGAAAAGAAAAGTGCGCTGATCAACGAAATACTGAAGAAAGCAACTGCCTGGCGTAACAGCTTAAATCATTCGCTTCTTAAATCAACCCAGAATACAAGAACACTGCTTACCGGGAGTTACCGCTATATTCGGAGTGATGTCCCGGGAAGTCTCACTGATGATGAAGTGAGATGGCTGTATCAAAACGGGATAACGACAATCGTGGATTTACGGTCCGAGGGGGAATTTCTGCGGAAACCATGCAGGCTGGAACATGAAGAAGGATTTACTTATCATCATATGCCGGTAACAGGAGACGGAGCGGTGCCGGATTCCCCGGAAGAGGTTCCGGCAAGCTATGTCAGTATGATCGATGATCAGATGGAACGGATCATTCATACGATCATGAATGCCGACAGTAACGTGCTTTACTTCTGTAACGCCGGAAAAGACAGGACGGGTGTTGTATCAGCGATCATCCTTTATCGCTTGGGCTTTGATGATCAGACGATCATTAAAGACTATATGAAAACGAAAGAAAATCTCATGGATATTCTGATGGCTTATGTCAGAGAGCATCCGGAGGTAGATCATTTTACCGTTATTCCGAAGGAAGAAAACATCACGGCGGTTTTAGCATATCTCAAGTCGGAACATTTTTAAGGAATTGGGGTAAAGGTTATGGGTTATCTTATCAGTGAAACAACACGGGAAGAACGTGAGCGGATCGTTGAAGAATCAATCGGAAATATCAACGGAGCCTGCGATGGCTGCATGGCCGGGCTTGCGGAAATGTATCAGGAATATATTGACGGCAAGAAGGAGATCCGGGAGATCAATATGGAATTTCGTGCAAGATATGAGTCGGGAATTGACGGACCGGAAAGAGAAGGATGCGGCTATGAGATACGATAATATCCATCGGGCCATGGTTCTGCCATGTTCACCCGGATGAACTCGTGATCACGGAAGGAAAGGAGAAACAGCTATGAGCAGATTAAAGGAACTGAGAAAATATGTGAACAGAGAGCTGATGGAAATGCCGGATGCGGATGACCGGATCAGCGCGATCAATCATTTGTATGGAGTTTCTCTGGCAGCGACGATATTGGCAAAGCGGAGAGGACTTGATCCGGAACTTGCGGCGATGGCTGCCATGCTGCATGACCTTCATGCATATAAGTCCGGCTCTTATGAGGATCATGCGCATAAAGGAGCAGAGCTGGCCCGGGAAATCCTTTCCGAACTGAAGCTGACGAGTGGGGAAGAAACGGAAATGATCTGCTCAGCGATTTACCATCATGATGACAAGCTGACGAAGGATGCACCGTTTGATGAGCTTTTGAAGGACGCCGATGTGGTCCATCATACCATGAATGATACGGGTAAGGCCATCAAGGAAAAGGAACAGGAAAGATATGACCGGATCTGTGCTGAGTTATATTTAAAATAGACTGAGGTGGAGAATCGATGGAATACAGTGAAGTTCAAAGGATAGCAAGGAATACGATCGAATATATAAAAGGTGAAATACACTCCGGAATGGCGTTGACAGAAGTGCGACGTCTTTGTGAAGAGAAAATGTATGAGCTTGGAGCGGATTCCTTCTGGTACTATGATATCGGAGCTTTTGTTTTCTCGGGGGATGAGACTACGGTTTCCGTTTCCGGAAGAGAATATATTACTTCGGACAGGATCATTGCGGCAGATGA
>JAILAR010000005.1 GCA_024681515.1 Eubacterium sp.
CAACCTCAAGATGAGATATCCCACTCCATAAGGAGTTAAGACCCCTTGAAGACTACAAGGTTGATAGGCACAGAGTGGAAGTGTGGTGACACATGGAGCGGATGTGTACTAATAGGTCGAGGGCTTTTCCTGAGAAAAGCAGGACGAATGATCGTCTGATTCGTTAAGTTCATAAAAATTACTTGTCAAGACAGTAGTTAATGGTTATAATGTAAAAGTCATGTGTGAAGTTTTCAAAGAGCACAAGTAACGCTATTCGGCCCAGTGGCTCAGTTGGTTAGAGCGCCGCCCTGTCACGGCGGAGGTCACGGGTTCAAGTCCCGTCTGGGTCGTTTTTGTTTATCAGAGCGATTTTTTAATAGCATATGATAGACTTTGAGGGATCTTAGCTCAGTTGGAAGAGCATCTGTCTTACAAACAGAGGGTCATAGGTTCGAGCCCTATAGGTCCCAGTTGAAAGAGTGGCGCAAACCCGGCGCCAAAATCGCTTCACGATTTTGCAGGATTTACAAAGTAAATCCTGATTCTGCTTCGCAGAATGCGTCCTCGCTTCGCTCGGATTTAGGAGACCTTCCCACGCTTCGCGCGGGCCCCTTCCTAAACCATATGCCGATGTGGCTCAATTGGCAGAGCAGCTGATTTGTAATCAGCAGGTTATCGGTTCGAGTCCGATCATCGGCTTTGCCTTAACCATAAGGCGAAGCAAAACTACATAGTTTTGAATGGGCGGATTCCCGAGTGGCCAAAGGGGACAGACTGTAAATCTGCTGCAAATTGCTTCGGTGGTTCGAATCCACCTCCGCCCACGATTCCTTCGGGAATATAATAACGCGGGGTGGAGCAGCTCGGAAGCTCGTCGGGCTCATAACCCGAAGGTCACAGGTTCAAATCCTGTCCCCGCTACTTTTTTTGCCCAGATAGCTCAGTTGGTAGAGCAGAGGACTGAAAATCCTCGTGTCGCTGGTTCGATTCCGGCTCTGGGCACTTTTTTATTGCCTCACATTTGTGAGGTTTTTTTATTTTTGCCTTTTTTGTATTCACAAAATTATCATTTTTTTTCGTGTGCCGATCTGGAACAATCCTTGCAAGCCATTATGAAATGATGTATAGTTGTTATGTAAATCCGGGGTTTTTCGGATGAATGCGCTATAAGCGCGAAGTGTTGGTTAGAGAGGTGGAAGATGAGAATTAGCATGCGTACAAAGCTTTCCTGTGCTGCGGTTTCCGTTCTTATGGGGACGATGATCCTGTCTGCGCCGGCTTTAGCTGCGGGTGCTCCGGAGCTGAGGGAGATCAGCGGGATCACTTATGCTTATGACGGCGATGATAACCTGCTTACATCGAAATGGATCCGGATCGATGGGGTATGGTATTATGCATCCGCGGACGGAAGCATCCTGAAAGGGCAGTTCTCCAAGATCGGGAAGAATACATTTTACTTTGATGCGGACGGAAAGATGCAGACGGGATTCTTCTTTGTGGAGGGTGAAAAGTACTATGCTTCTGCTTCCGGCTATGTTCAGACAAAGTATGGCTGGCTTGAAGTGGATGGAAAATGGTATTTCACGGAGACCGGTGGTGCGATCCGGTGCGGCCGGATATTCTGGTGCGGCAATCATATTTATAATGCTGCGTTGGACGGTGCACTGAGCCCGGGCCTGTGTGTATACGACGGTGAGAAGTACTACTTTGACGAAACCGGTACCGGCGTGGAAGTCGGCTGGGTGAAGATCGGCAGTACCTGGGTTTTCACGGAGAAGAACGGGAAGGTTGCCTGCAACCGGGTGATCAGCTCCGAAAATAATCTGTATTATGTCGGGGAGGACGGGATGCTGACGGAGGCGATCCTGTCGGTCAACGGCGTGAAGTATTATTTTAATAAGAGCGGAAAGGTTTTAAAGAAGGCAAGATGGATCCAGTACAAGGACGTCTGGTATTATACCGATGAAAACGGTGCCATCTGCGCGGATCAGGTCATTTCCTCCGGAAATACAAAGTATTATGTAGGGGAAGACGGAACGCTTACGGAAACCCTTCGGATCGTGGACGGAAAGCTTCGTTATTTTGATAAGAACGGAAAGATCAAGAACGGCGGCTGGTTTGAGTACAACGGGGCGTGGTATCTTGCGGATTCCAGCGGGACGGTACTTCAGAATATGCTGGTCACTTCGAAAGGAGTGAAGTATTATCTCGGCGAAAAGGGGATGGTGACGGCAACGATCATTTCCGTTGACGGTGAGATATATTACTTCAAAAAAGACGGTTCCATGGCTGTGAACGCCGGCTGGGTACAGTATGACGGGAAATGGTATTACAACCTGAAAGGTGGCGGGCTTGCACAGGATCAGGTCGTTGCGGTCGGCTCCAAGTCATATCTTCTGGGCGAGGATGGAGTCCTTTCCGGAAAGGGTGTGAAGTCGGCAGGCGACAAACTCTGGTATGTAAATGATTCCGGAGTTGTTCGAAAGGCGGTCGGCTGGGTGAAGTACGGCGGTGACTGGTATTATGTGAGTGATGACGGATCGCTGCTTCAGTCGAAGATCCAGGAGGTAAACGGAAAGAAATACTATCTCGGAAAGAGCGGTAAGCTTCTTTACGGTATGCTCCGCGATGAAGACGGAATCTATCATTATGCGGATTCCACGGGTGCTTTCGAGACGCAGGTAAATGTTGAATATGACGGCGGCCGTTATTATGCGGATGCGGACGGAAATATCGTTATGAGCTCCGCAGCAAAGGCGGTTCAGAGCTATTCCAGCAATACGTCCTGGCTCTTCTGGGTGGATCTGTCCGAACAGAAGCTGACATTGTTCAAGGGATCAAAGGATAACTGGCTGGCAGTGAAGGAATTCATCTGTTCCACGGGAACCTCAGACCATCCGACTCCGAAGGGAGAATTCCGGACGACGATCCATGACCTGTCCTTTGACAGCTTCGGATACCGGTGCTGGTATGCAACCGGTTTTATCGGTGGAGAGTATCTGTTCCATTCATCACCTTATACGTTGACGAGCAAGCCGGAGGTATGCGCGGATTCCAGACTCGGAAAGCCCACATCTCATGGTTGTGTAAGACTGAAACTGGAGGATGCAAAGTATCTTTACGATAATATTCCTCTGGGTTCCAAAGTGGTGATCGTAGACTGATCAATAAGCATTTTATTATCAGGCTGATTTCAAGAGACTGATTTCTGCATATTGAATTAAAACAAAAAATGTGCTAAAGTAGGAAAGATTTTTCGGGAAGTATTTTCGAGTAGAATTCTCGGGAAAGATTATTCGACTTTGGCACATTTTTTTAATCAGGAGACAGATCAAATATGAAAGAACCTTACAAGAAATACGGTATCATTGCGGCGGCTGCGATCCTCGTGATCGTGATGCTGGTCCTCGGGACCTTTGTCCCGGCAGAGAAGCGCCGCGTGGAGCCGACGATCACACAGGGAAAAGGACAGGCCGGTACGGAAGGTGCCGCCTGGACAGACACAACTGCAACGACGGAGATTGTTACCGTGGCGCCGCAGACTGCAGACACGTCGCTGACAGAAGCCTCCAGTGACAAGGCTGTGGATCCGGCAGCATCCGAGAAGGAGAGCTCTGAGCAGATCACAGAGGCAACGGAGGCGGCGGTTCAGGATCCTGAAAGGGTGTATACGCTCAGCAGTCCGGCGCTGGATGAATATCTGGGGGCCAGCGGGGTTGTGAACTGGCTTCGTCAGCATTGCAATGATTATTATCTGAAGACGGAGTTTCTGATCGGTTCTTATGCATTTGATGACCCTTCCCAGCTGCTGCGTCCCTATGGTGAGTATGGTGAGGACGGACGGATGAACTGTACCGGCTTTGTGTCTCATGTCATGAAGTCCTGCGGAGCGGATCTCTCACTGCTTACGGAACAGGGACAGTGGGGCGGCTACGCGAATGCCATCAGCTACTGGAAGCTGGCGAACAATGGCGAAGTAGGGTACTACACCTTTGATTCCGTGGAGGAGCTGCTTGCCAGCGGCCTTGCACGAAAAGGGGACGTTCTGTATCTGGAACCGGACTGGTCAGCGGAGAATACGGATTGCCACATCGGATTTTTCTGGGGAGATAATTCCGCAGACAATAAATTCTGGAATTCAGACCTTCGTGGAAATGCGATCACGGAGATCACCATGATCGATCCGATCGAGAAAATTTATCTGTTCCCGCTTTCCGGAAACTGATACTGCCGGGTATTATTCGCGAGTATCGAGCGATTATGTGCATACGCCTGCCTGCACGCATGGATGCGTCCGTCATCGATCCCGGAGGCCGTGAAAAGTAACCACCACGGTTAACATCAAAGTATTTTTTAAAAAGAACTTGATTTTCAGAGTTCGGTGTGGTATCATCGAACTCTGTGATAGTTTTGGGTCTGAAACGGATCCATATCCTTGCTTCTGATGAGGATCAGAGGCCATAAGACCAAAAGGAGGTAAGCAAGATGAACAAGTATGAACTCGCGTTGGTTATCAGCACTAAGATTGATGATGACGCAAAGGAAGCTGTTCTTGAGAAGGCAAAGAGCCGGATCGAGCGTTACGGCGGAACCATCACAAATGTGGATGATCAGGGCCGTAAGAGAATGGCTTACGAGATTCAGGACATGAAGGAAGGCTTTTACTACTTCATCCAGTTTGAGGCACCGGCAGAGATGCCTGCAAAGCTGGAAGCAAAGCTTCGTATTCAGGATCATGTCATTCGTTATCTTATTGTGAAATCGGACGCTGAATAAGTCGATTATTTGGAGGTTTTCACATGAATAAGGTTATTTTGATGGGGCGTCTTACAAGAGACCCGGAGGTTCGTTACACCCAGTCCAGAAACGGTGAACAGCTGGCGATCGCACGTTTTTCGATTGCAGTTGACCGTCGTTTCGCAAGAAACAGCCAGGACGGAAATGAGGTCACCGCTGACTTCTTCAATTGTTCTTCGTTCGGAAAACAGGCAGAATTTGTCGAAAAGTATCTGAAGCAGGGAACAAAGATCGTTGTTTGCGGACGGATCGAAAATGATAATTATACAAACAAAAACGGTGAGAAAGTGTATTCCGTAAGAATCGTTGCGGAAGAGATCGAATTCGCAGAGTCCAAGAACGCTTCCCAGGGAGGCGGTCAGGGCGGATATCAGCCGCAGGCCGCTGCACCGAAGAACGCAAGCGCGGATGATTTCATGAGCATTCCGGATACACTTGAAAATGATCTGCCGTTCAAGTAAAAATCTTGTGTATCATGATTTGTATGAACAGGATTCATACATTTTCATGCAGTAATTAAGGAGGAACGTTATGCCTTACAATAAGACAGAGCAGAAGGATGCTGCTCCCATGAGAAGAAGACCGATGCGCAGACGTAAGAAGGTATGTGTTTTCTGCGCAGATACCACACAGGTTATCGATTACAAGGATGCTAACCTGCTTCGGAAGTATATCTCCGAGCGCGGAAAGATCCTTCCGAGACGGATCACAGGAAACTGTGCAAAGCACCAGAGAGCGCTGACGGTTGCTGTAAAGCGTGCACGTCAGATCGCACTGATCCCCTACGTAGTAGAGTAAGCCGTTTCGTTTTGCCGATGGGCAATTGAAGAGCCGGACAGGGTAAATGATCCGGCAGCAGAATCGGGCGACAGAATGAGAGATTCTTTGCGAGGAATCGAGCGTTCTGTCGCCCTTTTTGAGTTGAACAGCTGTTTTCTTTATGCTACAATGAAGAGTGGTTTTCGAGGGACCGAATATGAGAAGCGTGATCATAGTATTAAAGAGAATTGTCTGGTTTCTGACGGGTCTGATCTTACTGGGAGTGGTATTCATCTTCTGGTTTTCCACGAGAGAAAAAGAGGCTGTGCGGGATGAATTCATTCCGATCGATGGCTCCGTATATCACGACAGTGAAGGTACGTTTCGGAAGAATCTGTGGCTGGAAGCAGGAGAGAAGCGATATTATGTCGGAGAGGATGGACGGCTGATCCGGGACTGCATGGAGACAGTGGACGGAAAGCTGTACTGGTTTGATCCCACAGGGGCTGTTCTTACTTCCAGAAATGTCCGGCAGGACGGGGTTCTGTATAAGATTGCAGAGGACGGGACCGTAGTTCTGGCGAAGGGACTGCTGGAAGTGGACGGAGAGACCTGTTTCGGAGATGAAAAGGGAAATGTGGTCCGGAGTCAGATGGTTTCCGATCATGGCAGGTCTTACTACCTGGATGAGGGAGGACGGCTTGTTCGGGGGCGGACACTTTTGCTGCAGGATGTTCTTTATGCGGCTGCGGATGATGGCGTTCTTTCCAAAGCTTCCGGCTGGCAGGAGGTAGACGGGATCACCTATTACGGTAAAACGGACGGGACGGTGGCCAGGAATACACAGGTTCCGAGAGGAACGGAGCTTTGTTATCTGAATGAGCAGGGGCAGGCAGTTACGTCATCCTTTTACCGATATGAAAACCGGCTTTTCTATGCGGATGAACATGGGAATACCCGCAGGCAGGAAGGCTGGATGGAACTGGATGGCAGGTCCTATTATTCCAATGGCGAAGGCGCGTTTTATTACGGGCAGTTTGCGAATATCGACGGAGAGAAGATCTATTTTACGTCGTCCGGGGCCCGGGTCTATGGGAAACCGACCATCGACCAGTATCTGAAATGCGAAAACATCTATGAATACATGGTGGAGCATTTCTCTGATTATTATTTCAAGACGCCGTATCGGAGTCTGAAATATACCGGAGATCCGCAGGAGCTGATCCAGCCTTACGGCATGTACGGTGAGGACGGGGGAATGAACTGCACGGGCTTTATCTCCAGTCTGGTCACGTACTCCGGAGGCGACCTGTCCCGGGTGTCCGATATGGGACGGTTCGGCGGATACGGAAACGGTGATAATTACCTGATGCTGGCCACGAAGGGCGTCGTGCTGTATGAGAATTACAAGACGGTAAAACAGCTGCTGGCCAGCGGCCAGGCAAAGAAGGGAAATATATTCTATCTGGCACCGGTCTGGAAGTCCGGCGGAGACTGCCATATGGCGGTGTTCTGGGGAGATACATCGGACGAGAATGCCATCTGGAGTCAGACGGCGCGTACGCTGTGTACTGTAACGGAGATCTACATGGTGGATCCCATCAATCAGATATTCATGTTTCCGCTGTCGCGGAATCTTGAAAGAGACAATACATTAAAACCTGAATAAAAACTTGAAAAAAATCAGGATGAACCTGAGAAAAAGGAGACAAAACTATGATCCATGCAAATGAAGATTACCTGAAATTACCCGGCAGTTACCTCTTCTCGAATATTGCGAAGAAGGTAGCAGCATTTTCGGAGAAGAATCCGGATAAGAAGATCATCCGGCTGGGGATCGGGGATGTGACACAGCCCCTTTGCCCCGCAGTGATCGAAGCGATCCATAAGGCTACGGATGAAATGGCTGACGCGGCTACGTTCCGCGGATATGCACCGGATCTGGGCTATGAATTCCTTCGCGGCACCATCGCGGAAAAAGTGTTCCGTCCGCTGGGAACGGATATTCAGGCGGATGAGATCTTCGTGTCCGACGGAGCAAAGAGCGATTCCGCAAATATCCAGGAGATATTCACCCATGATACAAAAATCGCGGTTTGTGATCCGGTATATCCGGTATATGTGGATACCAATGTAATGGCAGGCAGAACCGGTACCTACGATGAGGCGACAGGTCTCTGGAGCAATGTGATCTATATGCCGTGTACAGCAGAAAACGGCTATTCTCCGGAACTCCCGAAGGAAGTGCCGGATCTGATCTATCTCTGCTTCCCCAACAATCCGACGGGTGCAACGATCACCAAGGCTCAGCTGCAGGAGTGGGTGGACTATGCCAACAGGAATCATGCGGTGATCGTATATGATGCGGCTTATGAGGCGTATATCAGTGAGGAAGGCGTGCCGCACTCCGTTTATGAGTGTGAGGGTGCACGGACCTGTGCCATCGAGCTCCGCAGTTTCTCCAAAAATGCAGGCTTTACCGGAACCCGTCTCGGTTATACAGTGATCCCGAAGGATCTTGTGGATGCGGATGGCGTCTCTCTCCACAAGCTGTGGGCGCGCCGTCACGGAACCAAGTTTAACGGTGCACCGTACATTATCCAGAGAGCGGGAGAGGCTGTTTACAGCGAGGAAGGGCAGCGGCAGACCAGAGAGCAGATCGCTTACTACATGAACAATGCAAAGGTGATCAAGACAGGTCTGGCGGATGCCGGCTATACCGTATCCGGCGGCGTCAATGCTCCGTATATCTGGCTGAAGACACCGGACGGCATGAGCTCCTGGGATTTCTTCGATTTCCTGCTGGAGAAGGCAAATGTGGTCGGTACTCCCGGCTCAGGCTTCGGCCCCAGCGGGGAAGGATATTTCCGCCTGACCGCGTTCGGAAGCTACGAGAACTCCGTAGAAGCCATGGAGCGGATCAAAAAACTCTAGACGTGGAGTATGGAATCATTATCATGGAACACGGACTGTATCGAAAGTGTAAAGCGAATGATCGATAATCACGTGCGACATGATAATGCACGGAGCGCCGGAAGGCGCGAAGTGTGGAATGGAGGTTATATGAAGGTTGTAATACTTGCGGGTGGCTATGGGACCCGGATCAGCGAGGAAAGCCATCTCAGGCCGAAGCCGATGATCGAGATCGGCGGAAAACCGATCCTGTGGCATATTATGAAGGAATACTCCTATCACGGATTCAATGATTTTGTGATCTGTGCAGGGTATAAACAGCATGTGATCAAGGAATGGTTTGCAAATTATTACCTTCATAACAGTGATATCACCTTCGATTTTACGGATGAAAACCGGATGACGGTGCATAACAATGTGGCAGAGCCATGGAAGGTCACAATCGTGGATACCGGACTGGATACCATGACCGGCGGCCGTATCCGCCGCGTACGGAAATACATTGGGGATGAGGCGTTCATGCTTACTTACGGTGACGCGGTCTGCACCATTGATATGAATGATCTGCTCCGGTTCCATAAGGAGACGGGCAAGATCGCGACCATCACAGCGATCCGTTTCGGACAGCGTTTCGGGGTGCTGGAGCTGGATCCGGAGTCCAAACTGATCACTTCTTTCCGTGAGAAGGAGGAGACGGATTCTGCCAGGATCAACGGCGGATATATGGTTCTGGAACCGAAGGTCTTTGATTATCTGGAGGATGACAGTACAGTTTTTGAACAAAAGCCCATGCGGCAGCTGGCAAAGGACGGTGAGCTGAATGCCTATGAGTATGACGGATTCTGGCAGTGCATGGATACAAAACGTGAACATGATCTGCTGGATCATATGATCGAGACCGGGAAGGCACCCTGGATCGTATGGGAAACTGCAAAAAAGGATCCTCAATAAATCAAAGCAAATCATCAATTATTGAAAAATAATCGGGATATAAAACCGGAATTAATATAACGGGAATAAATAAGAACGGTAATGAACAAAGAAGAACTCTCATATTTCAGAGATAAAAAAATACTTGTTACCGGACACACGGGTTTTAAGGGAAGCTGGCTCTGCCGGATCCTGGGGCTTGCAGGAGCCAGAGTAGTAGGTTATTCGTTGGCACCGAGCGCCGGGCAGGAGACACTGTATTCCGTAGCGGCAGGAAGTATGGAACGCTCCGGTCAGCTGCGATCTGTCATCGCGGACATCCGGGATCAGGAACGCCTGCTGCAAGTGATGCAGGAGGAACAGCCGGAGTTGGTGCTCCATATGGCGGCGCAGCCCATCGTTCGCACGTCTTATGAACAGCCGAGGTATACCTACGAGACAAATGTCATGGGTACCGTAAACCTGTGTGAGGCGGTGCGGCTTACCTCCTCTGTAAAGTCATTTCTGAACGTGACTACGGATAAGGTGTATAAGAATGAGGAACGGGGAGAGGCTTTCCGGGAAGAGGAACCGCTGGATGGTTATGATCCGTATTCCAATTCCAAATCCTGTTCGGAACTGGTAACGCATAGTTATGTAAACTGCTTTTTCCGGGAAATGGGAATTGCGGTTTCCACGGCCCGCGCCGGAAATGTGATCGGCGGCGGGGATTTCGCGCGGGACCGGATCATTCCGGACAGTGTGCGGACCGTGCTGGGAGCGATGACGGATACAGGACACGAGAATAAGCCTGTGATCCGGGTTCGGAATCCGTATTCCATCCGACCCTTCCAGCATGTACTGGAACCGCTTTTTATGTATCTGACCATTTTACGGGCGCAGGCGCTTGATCCGACCCTGGCCGGAGCCTATAACATCGGACCGGAGGATGCGGACTGTGTAACTACCGGAGATCTGGTGACCAGGTTCTGCAGAGCGTGGAATATATCACGCCCAAATGGAAATCAAGGAGAGCCCGGTGATCCGGAACTGACCTGGGAGGATGTGGGAAATCTGGGACCGCATGAAGCGACGTTTCTGAAGCTGGACTGCAGTCTGGCCCGCAGGACCTTTGGCTGGAAGCCGGTCTGGAACATCGACCGGGCATTGGAGGAGACGGTGGCC